>DATDSY010000131.1:0-25332 GCA_035291125.1 Candidatus Norongarragalinales archaeon | reverse complement strand
GTTATTACTGAAATGGCGATGTGGACGGCCTCGATTTTGCCGATGGAAAAGTTTCTGGAAGTCATGTGTTATCTTCTCTTTGAAGCTAGTTTGAACAAGCTGTGAGCATTCATTATCTCATCATAGACTTTTCTTTCTCTTAGCCTATCTGCTGGAGTGCCCTTTAGAGCTGAAACTTCCGCGTCCAACAAGCTCATGCCACCAGTCCAATACCTCAAAATGGTGGTTCCAAGTCCCGGCCTTTGGAACAAGTGTTCCAAATCAAGCAGATGATTGGTAATTGCAAATTCTCCGTCTTCTATTTCATACGAATGGTCTTCCATAGTTTCATCCATAGCTGCTTGATCCACCCTATCTATAGATTTCATGATGGTGTTGGCATACGTTGTGACAATTGCTTGTTTATCGGCATAGCCTTGTTCGTTGGTAAATTCTTGAAGGTCGGGATGAACGTTGAGGCTTTGGAATGCGTTGATCCCCTGTGTTTTTGCAATTCTGCGAATTACCACCTTCTTTTTTCCGCTGCTTACTACAGCCTGCCAGAATTTCCAATTAGGGCGTGTTTTAAGCTCGATTTTCTCAATTTTAGGCGGTCCTTTAAAGCCGACTTTTTCGTCCAATTCTCTGTTGAACTGCTTGCCCCCAAACGGTATCGGATTCTCTTTTCTTAGGCCATCCACATAACAGCTAAAAATTGTGCTGAGGAAAAAGCCGTTTTTTCCGTAATGGTAAAAATGCACTCCTTCGTGTGCTATTAAGCCAGGACCAAAGGTCCGAAGCTGAATTGAAGAAAGAAACGGAATTCTTGGGGCCTGTGTAACCCCCCTGGATCTTGTTGTCATTCTCGATGATATGCTGAAGCCACCTACGTTTGTGTGGCGTATTTTTTCTTCTATTTCACCAAGATCTAATTTTGGTTCGAATGCAATTAGCGTTGCTCTGAGAGAAGAGTTTATGACGGGATCGTATCTGTGGTCATAAGGCAGGGGGCGTATACTACCATAGCTTGCTGCTAAAAATGCTCCGCCGAGGCAAACTGCCCTTTTTGTTGATTTGGGCAGTTTTCTCCATTCTTTCAGGACTTTCATGCGGGATGCGGCCTCAGAATTCGATTCTTTCGGTTTCGACGAGCTTGATTGTGGAGGGGGTGAATACTCCTGCATAGCCCAAAACGATGCCCTCGCCTTCCAGGCCGTTGGGAAGGCTGACTTTAATCCTGCTTCCGACCTTCCCTTCCTCCAGCGCTGTCGCGGGAACGGTGTCGTTCAAAAGCAGGTTTTGGCCGTTCTGGTGGATTTGCCTTTGCATGAACGCGAATACCCTGTCGCCTTTCTTCACGCCGCGCAATGCAGGCTGGGCGTAGCCCGCGAGCAATGCAAAGCCCCAGCTTAAGGCGATGAGCTTCCACGCTTCGTTGAAAATGCTCTGCTGCCCCAATGAGAGGAAAGCGTTAATGTAGGATGACAAGCCGTAGGCTACGAGAGACAACGCGGTCAAAACCATCGCTATTCGCAAGCTCAATCCGAGATTCATTTTTTTTCGCCCTTTGTAGTTTCATCCGTAGCTTTTGCCTTCGTCGCCGCTCTTCTTGAGCAAGAGCGACGGGCGTATTGCACCCAATGCTTTTTCGAAATGCTTTTTGTCGACGGTTTTGGCTATGGGCCGTTCGCGCATTGCGTTCATTCCCGCCTCGCGCACCAAACCTTCCAAGTCTGCTCCGCTGTAGCCTTCAGTTTTCCTTGCGAATTCGTCGAGGTTCACGTCCTTGCCCAAAGGCATTTTCGCGGTATGCACTTTGAGGATGTCCGCCCTAGCTTTTTCTTCGGGCGCTGGCACTACCAGCAGCTTGTCGAAACGGCCTGGGCGAAGCAATGCCGGGTCGAGCAATTCGGCGCGGTTTGTCGCTGCGATTACGACGATGTCCTTCATGTTCTGGATGCCGTCCATTTCCGCAAGCAGCGTGTTGACCATGCGTTCGTTCACATGCGAGTCCCCTTCCCCTCCGCTGCGGGCTGATGCTATCGCGTCAATCTCGTCGAAGAAAATGATTGTGGGCGCGGAAGATCGCGCTTTCCGGAATATCTCGCGCAATCCTTTTTCGCTTTCTCCCACCCACTTGCTTATGAGTTCGGAACCGCGGACTGCGATGAAATTGGCTTCGCTTTCCGTTGCGACCGCTTTTGCAAGCAAGGTTTTTCCCGTGCCGGGCGGGCCGAACAACAGGATTCCGCGCACCGGGCGTATTCCCAGGCGCGTGAAAGCTTCGGGCTGCTTGAGCGGAAGCTCGACAGCCTCTTTCAGTTCTTCCTTGACTTCCTTCAAACCGCCTATCTGCTCCCATTTGACGTTCGGCACTTCGATGTACACTTCCCTCAACGCGGAGGGGCGCACTTCGCGCAAGGCGTTGTTGAAATCTGCTTTCTCGACCCTGATTTCCTCCAGGATTTTTTGGGGGATTTCCTCGTCCTCCAAATTGATTTTAGGCAGCATGCGGCGCAACGCTTTCATCGCCGCTTCCTTAACCAGGCTCTGCAAATCAGCGCCGACGAAGCCGTGCGTCTGAGAAGCCAGTTCGTCGAGGGAAACGTCTTCCTTCAAGGGCATTCCACGAGTGTGGATTTGCAGGATTTCCTTTCTTCCCTTTTTGTCGGGCGCGCCTATTTCTATCTCGCGGTCGAACCGCCCTGGCCTGCGCAACGCAGGGTCGAGCGAGTTCGGGCGGTTGGTGGCGCCGATGATTACCACTTGCCCTCTTGATTTGAGGCCGTCCATCAAGCTCAAGAGCTGCGCGACAATCCGCTTTTCTACCTCTCCCGTTACTTCCTCGCGCTTGGGCGCGATTGAGTCTATTTCGTCGATGAAAATTATCGAGGGAGCGTTGTTTTCCGCGTCTTGGAAAATGTTTCGCAAGCGTTCTTCGGCTTCGCCCACGTATTTCGAAACGATTTCAGGGCCGTTGATGGTAATGAAGTGCGCTTCGCTTTCGTTGGCCACTGCCTTCGCTAGAAGCGTTTTCCCGCCTCCGGGCGCGCCGTAAATCAACACGCCTTTTGGAGCTTCAATTCCCAGCCTTTCGAAAAGCTCCGGATGTCGCAGGGGAAGTTCGATCATTTCCCTTACTTTCTGGACTTCGTCCTTCAACCCGCCGATGTCTTCGTAGCTTATGGTTGAAATTCTTCCCAATTCTTTCATGGGCTCTTCGCGCAATACCACTTCCGTCTCTTCGGTAACTTGCACGAGCCCCATGGGCAGGGTTTGAGCTACTGCAAAGGGGAATGACGAGCCCATTACGCTTATCAAAAGAGTGTCTCCCTTAGCCAGAGGCTTTCCGACTAGATTTCGTTTTACGTATTCGTTGAAGCCCGGCGCGTAGCGGGAGTGTTGATTTGGAGCGAGTATGATTTTCTTGGCCGCCTTGATTTCAGCCTTCGAGATTTTAACGCGGTCGCCGAGGCCTACGCTGGCGTTCTGGCGGAGGATTCCGTCCATGCGTACGATGTTGAGGTTTTCGTCTTGCGGGTGTGCCGGCAATACTGTGGCAGCGGTGGTTTTCCTTCCTTTGATGAGCACGACGTCGCCCGTGGTGAGCGATAGAACGCGGCGTGCGTTAGAGTCTATGCGCACTATGCGCTTTCCGTAGTCAATTTGCATCGCTTCTGCGACTTTAAGCTCGATTTCCTTCGACATTTTGGCTCTACCTCTTCATATGCATTATTACCTTCTTACGATTAGGGTGCTTAAAACCTGCAACCATTGCTCTGGCATTTGTTTGCCTCAACTTTCTCTTTTGGGCTCTCTGGTTTAAAATTATTGCCTTTCCTTCAGGCGGGTTGCAACCAAAAGGCTTTTTTTAAGGCTTCGGCAGAGTTTTCTTGAGCGGATTGTATGGCTAACGAAGAAGTTCTTGTTTTCATAGGGATTCTCGCGGTCGTGGCGCTGGTAGTCGGAGCCGTTTTCACGGCGCAGCTGCCTTTGCCGCTGGTTCTCGCCGCGTTCCTCGTGATACTCGGCATCTTGATGTTCCATCCGAACATCGTGGAATTGAAGGAGTACGAGCGAGGTGTTTTCTTCAGGCTCGGCAAGTACGAGCGCGTAGCGGGCCCAGGCTGGGTGGTATACTTTTCGACCATCGACACTTTCGTGAAAGTCGATTTGAGAACCCAGGTTTTGGACATCGACCCGCAGGAAGTCATCACGCAGGACAACGTGAAAATCACGATAGACTCGGTCATCTACTTCCGCATTGCAGACCCCAAGAAGAGCGTAGTGGAAATCCGCGATTTCAAGGGCGCAGTTTCTCACTTGATTCGCGCGCAGTTGAGGACCGTCATCGGGAGGCTGCTTTTGGAAGAGGTTTTGGAGAAGACTGAGGAAGTGAACTCCCAGCTTTTCAGCGTCGTGAAGGACGTGGAAGACAAGTGGGGAATAATGACGTCCCGCGTGGAGATTTCGAGCATTGAACTGCCCTCTGGATTGCTTTCCGCAATGCAAAAGCGCAGGGAAGCCGGGGAGTACAAGGAAAAAATGGAGACGGAAGCGAGGGCGAAGCAGGTTTCTCTAGAGATTCTCGACAAGGCGTTGCGTTCGATAAGCGACCGCACTATCGCGTACTTGTATTTGGACGTGCTCAAGCGCGTGGCTGAAGGCAAGAGCAACAAAATCATATTCCCGCTCGAGCTCACGCGCCTTGCAACGTACATTTCCGAGAAATCCGGATGGACGGACAAGGGCGAGAGGAAGGACTTTGAGGAAATTGCGAAGACGCTTCTCGCTTCGTACCACGTGCAGCAGAAGGAGTCGATGGACAAGAAGGCGGGGCTTGCTGACCAGAATGCTCCCGAAGGCGAAGCAGCAAGAAAGTGATTTGCTACTATTTAGTATTTTTTTTCAAAGCTTCAGCCGAGCGGGTAAGTTTCTATGATCGCGCCTATTGCCAGGAAGACTATGGCCCACACGACGAGCTTAGAGATGTCGTAAACTATTACCGGGAAGGCTGGTGTTTTTAAGTCGCCGCGGATGAGCGCGGCGCTGAGAATGCCTCCTGCTAGTGCAGCAGCCAAATAAGAGAGGAGTTCGAAAATGCCGTGCGGCAGTATTCCCAAAAGCCCGATTCCCACTCCCGTGGCTTGGCCCAGCGCTCCGGCTGCAGAGCTTCCGGCGCTCAAGATGTACGTCTTGCTGAACTCGCCGAGGAAAACGCCTATCACCGATGCGTTCCAAATGAGGATGAAGACTGCGCCAGCTCCGTACACTATCGAAAACACTATGACGAAAAACAAGACTTGCAGGTTGTGCGTGAAAATGGTTTCGAACGCGTCTGCCGAGCTTATGGCCTGCCCGAGTATGACGCCTTGAATGCTTTTTATCTCCTGCTTCTGCGTTTGGAACAATTGTGCGCTGTTGGCGGAAGGGAGGAACAAGTACCAGAACGTGAACGCCAGGACCATGCCCAGAAAGAATGCGGCGAGAGTGCGGAATGCCGTGTAGTGGCGCGCGAGGACGCTGCTTCCGAAAACCTTGGCTTTTTTCTCTTCTATCTCCACTTCGCACTGGAAGACTTTCAGGATGAACGGGATTGCAGGCAGGCCGATGAGGAACAAGAATGCTGTAGGCGCTTGGGAAAGGCCTATCATGTGAACTCCGGCGACTGCAATCGAAACGAAAATTACGGACTGCACGAGGATTTCCACGGTGGTCGGCAAAACGCATTTTTGCTCGAACCAAAACTCCAAAACCATTTCCGGCCGGTCCCCCTGAATGCATTATCGAATTCCTTTCTAAATAGGCTTTAGAAAGAAAGGTTATTAAATGGAAACAATTCAATTTTGTTTCTCTGCGTTTTGCTTTCAAGCCGCTAGCCGCATTTTTATTCCCAGCCGGCCTATTCTTTTACGCGTGGAGTGAGGGGTGTTGTTTTTTGCCTGGAGATGAAACTGCACGGGAAGCTTACTTGCGGGGAAGGCTAGAGGGCTTGAATGAGCTTTTGGCCGTCTTGAAGGAAGCGATTTCGCAGGGCGGGAACGAGGCGCTCGAAAAAAGCCTTGTGGAGCACGTTTCGAGCGAGCTCGAGGGAATGATTTCAGAATTGAAGGGCGTCGTGCCGCAGGGGAAAATGCTGGAGTTCGAGCAAAAGCACGAGGAGCTCAAGCAGGCTGCGGAAGAACAGCCTTTGGGCAAGGCGCACGTGAAGAAGGCGGACGAGCTCATGCAAAGCCTTCTTGAAATGCAAAAGGGTTGAACGGGGAATTTGTTATGTCTGACTTGATTTTTCCTGGAAAGGAAATTGCTGTTACCGAGGAAGCGCAGCCTTCGCAAGGCACTGTCGAGGAAAACGGGGTAGTCTACGCGGCGGTGTTCGGGGAGTCGAAGCTCTACGGCGGAGTCGCGTCGGTTGCGAACGCCAAAACCCCTCGTTTGCTCGCAAAAGGGGATTTGGTTCTAGGGAAAGTAGAGGATTTGTTCGACAACGTCGCTTTGATAAGCTTCCAGCCTTTGGAGAAGCGCATAGCTTCGCCTGCGGACCGGGCGTTCCTGCGCATTTCAGAAATCAATGGCAGGTCGGGCGGTTTCGTTGAGAATTTCAACGAGTTCCTGCGCATTGGCGATTTAATCCGCGCGCGAGTGATTGACGTTGCTGTTTTGGGCGTTTACCTTACCCTTGCCGAAAGCGGCTTGGGCGTTTTGAAGGCGTTCTGCACCACCTGCAGGCTGGAGCTGAACGAGAATTTGGAGTGCAAGAATTGCCTGCGCAAGGAACGGAGGAAGATGGCTGATGGACGAAAAGAAAGATAGTGCTGCTGAAAATGGACTGGAGTTTTTGGTTGACGAAAAAGGCGAGATAGCCGTTATGCTGGAAGGCTACGATTTGGGTTTCGCCAACCTGCTCGTGGAAAAGCTTTTGCAGGACAAGGACGTCGGATTTGCGGCAGTCGAGTACGCGCATCCCACGCGCCGCACTCCCGTGCTTCGCGTCAAGGCGAAAAGCCCCAAGAAGGCCGTTTCGGCAGCTCTGGAAGAATTGGGGAAAGAACTGTCTTCGTTAAAGCTCTCGAAGCGCTGATTTGAATATGAGCGGCAACCGCAAGCAGCCCAATTTCCTGTCTTCGCCCGCACACCTGTCCCACATTTTGCTGGCATTGCTTGCATTGTGCATAGGCGCGTACGTGCTCACGCAAAGCGTGGTGTTCGCATTCGTTTCGTTCGCGCTGATAATCGCCTTGTTTTTCTCGGACTTTTCTCTAAAGCAGGGAATGAAGCAGAATGCTATGGAGTTAGCGTATGCAATCGGTTTTGCAGCCGCAGCGTGGTTTCTGCTGGGTTTTGTTTTGCATACGGATTCGCCCATCAACGTGGTAACTTCGTGCTCGATGCTTCCAAATTTGCAGCGAGGGGACTTGGTTTTCATTCGAGGCGGCGTGGAAAGCGCGCCTTCGGTGAACGCAGCTACAGCTGATTTGGCCGGAGTGAGGGTTCGCAAGGGCATGTGCTATTCCAATTCTATTCCAGTGCAGTGTACCGACCAGGTTTTGGTTTCCAACAAAACGATAGACGCAGACTTGAACAACGACATCATCGTTTTCGACCCAAAGCCCACTGGCCCGGGCTTGCTCATCCACCGGGTTTTCGTTAAAATCGAAACCGAGCAAGGCGTTTTTTACTTGACTAAGGGCGACAACAACCCCGTGCTCGACCAGGAGAACGGGCGCTTCGCTTTCGTAGCAGAGAAAGACGTGAAAGGGCGGGTGGTTCTGCGCATTCCTTACGTCGGTTACTTGAAGCTGTTCTTGTTCCTGCAATTTGAAGTTCCTCAAGGGTGCGACTCAGTTTTGACGAAAGCGTGAAAAGCGGAAGAAAAAGTCTTTTTAACTCTCGCCTACGCTAAATATACGCTTTGATTTTTCTTTTGCGCAGGCAGGATGGTGGAACGCATGGAATTAGTGATTTCCGACGCTTCTTTCTTCAAAAAATGCATTGATGCGGTCGTCAACCTCGTGGACGAAGGCACTTTCATCGTTTCCTCAGACGGCTTGCACTTGCGCACCATGGACCCGTCGCAAATCGCGATGGTCGACTTCATTTTGCCGAAAACTGCTTTCTCTAAAATCGACGTAGAGGAAAAGACTAACGTCGGCGTCAACCTTTCGGACTTGAGCAAAATCCTGGCGCGAACGCGCGCTGGCGAAAAACTGACGATGAGCGTGGACGAGAAGGACTCGAAACTGCTTTTGGAATTCTCCGGAGGCTCTCGCAGGCACTTCAAGCTGCCTTTGCTGGAATCCACTTCGATTCTGCCGAAAGAGCCGAAGGTAGATTTTGATGCGAACGTGAAAATCAAGGGAAGGCACTTCAAGGACATCTTGCACGACGCGGGGCTTTTGTCGAGCCACGTGATTTTACAGGCTGAAGATTCCGAGTTCGTGGTGGAAGCGCACGGGGACAGCGGCGACTTGCACATCCAAACGAAGAAGGAAGGGCTTTCCGGAATGAACGCCAAGGGAAAAAGCAGGTCTATGTTTCCCTTCCAGTATCTCGATGACATCACGCGCGCCTGCCCGGACGAAGTTGACATAAGCGTCGACATGAAGAGCGACTCGCCGGTGAAAATCTCTTACGACATCAGCGAAGCGAAGATCGCCTACTATCTGGCGCCCCGCGTTGAAAGCGTTTAAGCCGTTTTTCCCAGCGACGCTTTTTTATTCTAGCTTTACCCGCTTAATGATATGCGTGCAGAACCCGATTACCTTGAGCTAATCAAAAGAGCCTATTTTGAAAACAACATTCACCGGTTTTCCAGCCCTCGGTATAGGCGGAGGGACTCGCAATTTTTGGCGAGAGTTTTCAGATTTGCCCAACCCCACATGACCCTCAAGCGTAAAGACGGTTCTTCCGAGCTTTCGCATTGCGCGAGCGTTGCACTGCTTGCGGCGCAGGACGGCCATGACGTTGAGGATATTGCGGCAGCCCTCTTCCACGAGCTTCCCGAAGACCACAACGTCGAGGTTTCCGAAATCGGCGGCAGGTTCGGCAAGAGCGTCGCAAATTCCGTGGACATGCTGTCCGACCCGCGCTTGCGCGTGGATGCGGAGGGACAGCCGATTCCAGATTCAAAAGGTGATTTCCAGTGGGTTTGGGCCAACGACCCCGCTTATTACGAGCTTCCTTCCACCCCATCGAAATATTTCCGGGAAAAAAACAAGGCGAAGTACGACCGCATGTGGGCTGAAGGCAAGGTAATAGACTGGCTTTTGAAGGGGTACGACTGGGAACAAAATCTGCCTAGCCTAGGTTCTTTGGAAAACGACCGGCAGCATGAGTATAAGACCGTAATTCGCGAGCGGATGCCGCCTATTTTCGCGCGCTTGGATCCCCTAATGGCCGAATACTTTTTCAAACGCTGGTTTCCTGGAGAGAAAATCACGCTGCCGAAGTTGCCGATGCCAACGGAAAAAGTGTTGTTTTTCCCCCCGAGGCCGCGTGTAGTCGCTTCCACACTTCCTCCTGCGGATTCGAAATCCATACGTGTTTATTCGGGAAACGTCAACAAGCCCAACGATGATTTCGTGGTGGAAATCCCGCCGAAGTATCCCCCAGAAGTTACTCAAGAACTGCTCGCCAACCTCAAGCCAAAATCGTTGATACGCGTGCCTTCCCTGCTCAGGAAGCGCGGAAGCCGCAGTGCAGGAAATATTTTTCGAGTAAAGCTTGAAAGAGAATCGGATTGGCCCGGTTTCGTGACGAACCTGAAATTGTTTCATGACCTCTTCATATCCAGGACGCCTCTCGAACACACGTTTCACGTTTCACGCGCATGGCGCTATTGAAACAATCATTAAATATCCGTTTTCTCGATAGTTTTCCTGGTGGGTTTTGGTGGAGCAAAAGCTTATTGCAAAATATCCGTTTTTGTCTGCATCGCGCGAGTTCGTGGGCGAAGGAGTTTCGGAGACGGACTTGAAGGACGCGATAGCCTTCTCGCGCGAGTGTTTCGAGCACGACGCGCATATTGCCAACGATGCGGCCCACGAGGCGAAAAACCTTTTGCTTTCCCGCCTCATGCTCTACTCGCTGAGCGCGAGTTTCCTGCGCAAGTTCGCCTTTTTCAAGGCGCGTGAGTACGCGCGGGCTCTGGAGAAAGAGAACGAACACGTCCTGTTCGAGGTTGCAGGAGATTTTTTCCCGTCGCTGGAAAAGGCCGACGGAGGATTCACGGTTTCGCTTATCGATTATCTGCAGTACGGCCGCAGCCTTCCTCAGGCAAACGTCGACAAGGGCAAGGTTTTTTTCGCCCAAGACGATTTGCGCGTGTGCCTGCGCGAGGCGGTCCAAGAGCGCATTGCGGATTCGGAAAAGCTTTCGGCAAAGCTTCCTGAAAATATTGCAAACGCAGCGCTGCGATTGAAGGAGTTCGTCCCACGAGATTTCACGCCGCAGTTCAAGGGAAAGCTGCTGCAGCGGAGCGAACTGCAAAACATTCTGAAGGGCGTAGGGGAGGGGAAACGGTATTACGGGTCGATGGCCATAGCGATCGCATGCGTGAAAGACGGGCTTTCTAGAGAGGAAGCTGGCGACGTGATGAATTCTTACGTGACGAATTGCTCGAAAGGCGCGCATCCTTTCACTCCCCGCGAGGGGGAAGCTGTTTTGGATTGGGTTTACGCCCACCCTGCGATAGGCTTTTCGTTCAACGTGCTCAAGTCGCAGGGGCTTGTCGACTGATTTTCTGCAATCGTGGTGTTTAAAGTGGAACATGCTGAATCCCTCGCGTTCGTGCAGGAAAAGTTCGCCGCTTTCTACGCGAACCACGATTTGAGCGTTCCGGAAGTGCATAGGCGAGAGTTCGGATTCGGCATGCACAAGAAAATCGATTTCCGCCACAAGGCATTCCGCACTAACGCCGAGCTCAACACCTACTTCCGGCAAAATGCGCCGTTGTTCGCCTCCTACTCGACGGCGTTGTACGAGTTTCCAGACGCGAGGCCCATGGAGAAAAAAGTTTTCTCTGGCAGCGACCTGGTTTTCGACATAGACAAGCCTACCCGCGATTTCACCCACGAGCACAACGGAGTTTTTTGCGTGGAGTGTTTTGCGCGAGTGAAGAAGGATTCGGTGAAAATACTGGATTGCCTGCGGGGGGATTTCGGGTTCAAGGGGGTTGCAGTAAACTTTTCAGGCAACAAGGGCTTTCACTTTCACCTGCGGTCGGACGAGGTGCGAAAGCTTTCGCAAGACTCGCGAAGGCAGCTTACGGAGTACTTGACCGGGCCAGAGAGCGTTTTCGTTTCCGGCGAAGAGAAGGGCAAGGACACGGCTTTGCGCGGGCCTTCGGAAAAATCCTTGGGCTGGGGGAAAAAGTTTTTTGATTACGCCTTTGCTTTCATCGAAGGCGCTTCCCTGGGAGAAGTGAAGGAAAAGGGGATGCGTGGGCGGGGCGCGGAAGAGTTTTTCCTGCGGAAGAAAGACGTTTTGGAGCTGATGCGGCAGGGAAAATGGCGTTTTGCGCCGAAAAAGTTTTGGGACGCGATTTACGCTGAATTCAAAAGCGAGAACAGCGTTGGTGTGGACGCGCACGTGACTCTGGATTTGGCGAGGTTGATTAGAATTCCGGGTTCGCTGCACGGGGAGACTGCGCTTGCGGCTAGGGTGGTGGAACCGGATAGGCTGCCGGAATTCGCGTTGCGCGACTCCGTGGTTTTTTCAGCCGGCGAAAAGACTATTAACGTACTTCCGCAAGTTGATATGGCGCTTGACTTTCCCGAGCGGCTGTTTTTGAAGAAAAGCGAGCCTTGCGAGGTGTCCCTCGCTTCGGGATTGTTTTTGCTGTGCAAGGGCAAAGCCACGCTCTTGCTTCGAGAGAAAAATTGGTAAACTGCGTATGGGAGCGTTTTTGCCGTGGAAGCTGTTGAAGCGAATTACGTGAATTATGACTTCCTGCGCAATTTGCTTTCGCAGGAGCGCTCGCAAAGCGGCCTCGAGCAGCTGAAGGAAGATTTTTTCCTCCTTTGCTCTTCGTTCGTGGGCGTTCAGGAAGGCGTTTTGAAAGAGAGTTTTTCGCTCGAGCAGGCGAGGGTTTTGGAAAACTCCCGCAAGATCGTCGGCGAGCTGAAGGACGTGCGGCTTCGCAAAATCCTGTTCAAGGCGTTCAGGGATTTGGATGCAAACGCGGTAAACTCGTCGGGGCTGGCGAAGGAAGAGAAGGAATTCTACCGCTCCATCCTTTCGCTGTTGAGCCAGTACAAGCAGAAGGCTTTGGGCGAAGAGAAAATCAAGGTGAAGCTGCTGATGGACTTGCCTGAAATGCAGTCTCCGGATGGAGTGGCTTTCGGCCCGTTCCAACGCGGGGCGGTCGCAACTCTTTCCCCTGCAACGGCGGACTTGCTTCTGCAGAAAAGCGCGGCGGAAAAAATTTGAAGCTGAAAATTTGTTTTTCCGGAAAAAAAACGGAAAAGAAATTGAATCGAAAAAGGTGAAAAGATAAATGATAGTTCCAAAACAAAAAACGGCGTACTGCCCGCACTGCAGGAAACATACTATGCACAAAGTCAAGGTTTCCACGAGCAAGTACAAGCCCGGGCGCACGATGGCTTGGGGAACGCGAAAGCACGAGCGCAAGCTTGCAGGCTTTCATGGGAAAGTCAAGGGCAAGGCTAAGGTGAAGAAGCAGGGCATACGGAACAAAATCATGCTCGAGTGCACGGTTTGCAGCAAAAAGCACGAGCGGGTCATCAGCGGGCGGATGAAAAAGAAAGCCGAATTGGCGAAGTAATTTTTTTGTGAAGGTGGTTTTGAAAATGGGTTCTTTCTTGCACGTCAAGTGCGATTGCGGAGAGGAAAGCACGGTTTACGGGGACTCGAAGAGTCTAGTGAATTGCAAAAAGTGCGGCAACGCGCTTGCGCAGCCGCGCGGCGGGCGGGCTAAAATACTCGCACGCATTCTCGAAGTCTTGCCTTGATTCCGTTTTTTGGGTTAAAGTGAAAAAATGGTTTTTCCGCAGTTGGACGAGTTCGTCATAGGTAATGTGAAGAAAGTCCTGCCTTTCGGCGCTATTGTGGGGCTGGAGGAATACGGCGGGCTCGAGTCTTTCGTGCACATTTCCGAAGTTTCTTCAGGCTGGATACGCAACATCCGCGAGCACTTGAAGGAAGGGCAGGTTGTCGTCGGGAAAGTAGTTTCTTTGGACACTTCCAAAAATCAAGTGGACCTTTCCATCAAGCGCGTTTCAGAAGCGGAAAAAAAGCGGAAGCTCGAAGACTGGCAGAATTCCAAGAGGGCGCAAAAGCTTTTGGAAATAACCCTTTCGAAATCGGGCAAGACCATGAAGCAGGTCGAGCCTGAAGTGAAGGCGCTGGTTGAGGAATTAGGCTCGCTTTACGACGTTTTCGACTCTCTGGCGAAAGGCGTGGAAGTCAAGGCGAAAGTTTCGAAAACCTTGCTTTCTGCGTTGGAGGAAACGGCGAAAAAGGAAATTAAGCCAAAGCAATTTTCGATACGCCGCGTTTTGAAGCTCTCGTCTTTCGCTTCGGACGGCGTAGATCAAGTGAAAAAGCTTCTGTCGGAAGTTTCGGCATTCGGGGCTAAAGTGCATTACGTGGGCGCTCCGCGCTATTTCGTAGACATCACTTCCCTGGATCCGAAGAGCGCCGAGAAGACGATGCAGAAAATCGAGGCTTTCCTCGAGCGTGAGGCGAAGGGAGCGGACAGCAGCGTCGAATGGTCTATGGAAAAGGAAAAGTGATTTTCGCATGAAGCTGAAGAAGTGCGTTCAATGCGGGGTTTTCACCATGCTGGACGAACATTGCAGCTCGCGGACCGCGTCTGCGCATCCGGCGAAGTTTTCGATTGCCGACAAGTACGCCGCATACAGGCGGAAAGCTAAGTTCGGCTCATGATTGGAAATAGCGTGTAATGCAGAGATCTTCCCGTATTCTTCCCTTGATGCTCTGCGAGGGTTTTTATTGCCTCTTTCTGAAAGTGTATTGTAAAACAGGTTTTTTTCGCTTTAATGGTGGGTTCAACATGGCGTATCCTACTTTCACGGAGTCGTTCATTCGGGTCAAGAAAAAGCCGGCTTTGAAAAAACCCGTGCTTATCGTGGGGTTGCCTGGCGTGGGCTTGGTTTCGAAACTGGCAGTAGACCACTTGGTCAAGGAATTCAAGGCAGAGAAAATAGCCACTCTTTATTCCCCGCACTTTCCAAACCAGGTTTTGGCGATGAAGAGCGGGAGGCTGCGCTCATTCACAATCGGCTTTTACGTGAAGAAATTCAAAAGCCGAGACGTTTTGTTCGTGCGCGGAGATTTGCAGCCTTTGACTGTCGAAGGGCAGTTCGAGGTTTCGGCGAAAATACTGGAATTCGCCCGGCAGGCAGGCTGCGTTGAAGCTATAGCGATGGCCGGCTACGCGACTCCTGAAAAGAAGGCAAAGCCGGCGATTTACTGTGCTTGCACAGACAAAAAGCTGTTCAAGCAAATGACTTCCCTAGGGGCTGGCAAGGCGGGAAAAATAGTTCCGATAGTGGGGATGGCCGGAATTCTGCCTGCAATGGCAAAGCTCTATGCAATCAAAGGATGCTGCTTGCTTGTTGAAACTCCAGGAACGCCGATGGACGCTGCAGGAGCGAAGGCTTTGCTAGAGCTCATTTCGAAAATCACCGGCCAGAAAATGGTTTACGCCACTCTAGATGCGAGAGTCAAGAAGGCTGAAAAGCTTTTCGCGAAAATGCAGCCTACGCAGTCTCCCACGCTGCAGCCTCCGGTTCCAGAGGCGGTCGAACGGGATGCCTTGCGTTACATCCGCTGAAAACAACCAGGAGGGAAATGCAAAATGCTTGAAATGGCCTTGATTGCTGGAAACTCCAACCCCGCGCTGGCGGAAAAAATTGCTTTGCACTTGAAGAAAGGACTGGTTTCGTGCGAAGTAGGGCGTTTTTCCGACGGCGAGATAAGCGTTTCGATAAACGAAAGCCTGCGCGGAAAGCACGTTTTCGTCTTGCAGAGCATTTGCAACTCGCTTTCAAAGCAAGGCGAAAAGCTTTCGGTAAACGACTCGCTGATGGAGCTCTTGGTATTGTGCGACGCGGCGAGGCGGGGGAACGCGGAGAAAATCACTGCAGTAGTCCCTTACTTGGGCTACGCGCGGCAAGACCGCAAGGCAAAACCGCGAGAGCCCATTACCGCAAAACTTGTTACCGACTTGATAGTGCGCACTGGCGTTCACGACTTGATTGCGGTTGACTTGCATTCAGACCAAATAGAGGGTTTCGTGGACTGTTATTTCGGCAACGTCACGGTATCCCAGCTTGTTCCAGAAACCATAAAGAAAATCGGGTTTGACAAGAAAGACACGGTGGTTGTTTCTCCGGACAGCGGGGGAGCTAAAAAGGCAAAGCGCCTTGCAGACTTGCTGACAGGCGAAATGGCGATTGTGCACAAGCACCGACCGCGGGCGAACGCTTCTTTCGTCACGCACGTGGTTGGCGACGTGAAGGGAAAGAACGCCTTGCTTTTCGACGACATTATAGATACGGGCGGTTCTATTGTCAACGCAGCGCAGGCGTGCTTGGATAATGGCGCGAACAAAGTAGCGGCTTTCATCACTCACCCTGTTCTTTCCGGAGAGGCGTTCGAGAAAATCGAGGCTTCGCCTTTGGAAAAGCTTTTCGTTACCGACACGATTCCGCTCAAGCGAGAGAGCAAGAAAATCGAGGTAGTCAGCATAGCCCCGACTCTCGCGAGAGTAATCAACAGCGTTTACACGGGCGAAAGCGTAAGCGCGCTGTTCAAGTGATCGGCATGCGTGGGATTGAAATCCGCAGGGCTACTCCCGAAGACTCTAATGCGATAGAACGCCTGCGGATAGATGCTATGCGCAGAAACGAGATTTTTCCCGGCCCTGCCTCTTTGATGGCTTCCTTGAGGAGCGGTTCAAACCAGCCGAATTCGATGGTTTTCCTTGCCGAAAAAGAAGGCAAGCTCGTTGGTTTAAGGTCGGTCCACAACCTGAATACCGACTCGCCTTACTTCCGCAGCCTCTTCGTCCTAGAGTCGGAGAGGCATTCGGGCGTCGGAACCGCACTCGTCCGACATGTTTTGGGAGAAGTTTTTTCTTTTGGGCACGTGAAAAAGGTTTCAGGAAAGATTTTGGAAGAAGATGAGTTGCGGCGAGAGAAAATTAGGGCGCATTACGAGTCGATGGGTTTTACGGTAGAGCCGTCCGGGGAATTCCGCATGTCACGGGAAGCTTGGGCTAAGGCTAGTGGAAAAGCGTGAGCGTGCTGTTTTTTTACTTTGTGCCTCCATCATATTTTTAATGGTAGAAACCTTAGGCGGAATTCTGACGAAGAATTCTTTGAAAGGATACGCGTTGGAACGCGACCAGCACGGAACAAGGTTATTCCTCTATTTTCATGCGCGTAAGGTCGAAGTAGAGCCTCCTTTCATTACCGAGGAAATGCGTGCCGCACGAATGGCTTTCGTAGACCACGTGCATAATGAAACCGAGATTGAAGACAAAGGGCGATTAGTCCACGGAATCATACAACTCGAGTACGCCATGAACGCGCACGACCATGTAGCCCGTTTTCTGAGGGGAAACAAGAATGCGGCCAGTGGCTTGGCGATTTCCACGTCCAACGCTTCGCTTGTAAACCGGTGGCATTACTGGGAAAAACATCCCGTGTTCCCGCCGGATACTGTTTTGTACGAGCGGGACGGCTTTATAGTACCGACTTTCGTCGTCATCGAAACGACTAGAGGAACAGGAGAGGGGAAGAGCAAAGCCGAAGCGTTTTTGTCCGGGGTGGTGGGCTTACTGAAAAAAAAGAGGGGTTTGGTTGATGCGGGCTCGCGCGAAGAGCTTGCGCAACACGCGCACGCGGACGTTTCCGGCAACCGGCCGTTGCATTAACCTGTGTTTTTTATTCCCGTACTCCGAATTTTCTTTATGCTTTATTTCGCAGACTTGCACTTGCACTCGAAATACTCCCGCGCAGTGTCGCAAGCCATGAGCCTCGAAGGCTTGGTGGCCGGAGCGAAGGAAAAAGGGCTGCAGATTCTGGGCACGGGAGATTTCTCCCATCCCTCCTGGTTTGCCGAACTCAAAGGCAAGCTTTCGCCCTCCGAAAGCGAAGGGCTATTCGTTCTCAAAGGATTCGAAGACTCCGGCGTTTTTTTCGTTTTGACGAACGAAGTTTCCTCAATCATTTCAACGCCCAAAGGCGTCAAGAAAGTCCATCATCTTTTGCACGCTCCCTCGCTTGAAATCGTGGAGCAAATCAATGACGTTCTCGCGAAGAAAGGAAACCTCGCGGCTGACGGCAGGCCGACTTTCGGCGGAACTGCGCCCCCTGAAATAGTGGAAATAGCCGAGGGAGTGAGCAAAGAGAATTTCGTGATTCCTGCGCACGCCTGGACTCCTTGGTTTTCCGTCTTCGGCTCGATGAGCGGATTCAATTCGCTCGAGGAAGCGTACGAAGACAAGGCGAAAAGCATTTTTGCAATCGAAACTGGCATGAGCAGCTCGCCTGACATGAACTGGCGCATTTCCTCTTTGGACAAGGTTTCGCTAGTGTCGAATTCCGACGCGCACTCCAACCATCCTTGGCGTTTGGGAAGGGAGTGCAACGCCTTTGAATTCCCGTCGCTTCCGTCGTTCAAGCAGTTGCGCGATGCGATAAAAACGCGTGAAAACTTTGCTTTCACCGTTGAAGTCAACCCTTCTTATGGCAAATACCATTTCGACGGGCACCGAAACTGCAATTTCTCATGCCCTCCCGACGAGTCGAAAAAGCTGAAGGAAATTTGCCCCGTCTGCCGCAGGCACTTAACCATCGGAGTGCTGAACCGTGTCGAGGAATTGGCCGACAGGCCGGAAGGCTTCAAGCCAAAGAATGCAATTCCTTTCAAAACCATTCTTCCGTTGCACGAGCTTTTGGCGGGCGTGTTGGGAACGCAGCTTTATTCCAAGCGCGTTACTCTTGCTGCGGAAAAAATCTTGCGTTTGGGAAGCGAATTGCACGTTTTGCTTGAAGTGCCGAAAGAAAAACTGCTTGAAGTTGCGGAACAGCAAATTGTCGACGTGATTTTGAGGAATCGGCAGGGCGGCATTGACGTAAAGCCTGGTTTTGATGGAGAATACGGCGTGCCTTTGCTCTCGGCAAAGGCAATAAAAGAGTCGCAAGATTCGGGGCAGAAGAAACTCGGGGAGTATTGATTATTTTACGGCTTCATACTGGTAGAAATCCGCCTTGTTGCTGTAGCCTTTCTTATAGTCCGAATGCCGTGTTACTTTCTTGAATCCCGTTTCTTTCAAAAGTGCTTTAAGTTCCCCTTTTTTGAATGGGTATAGTGTTAGGAACCCTTTCTTACCGTTTTGATGCTCGTATTCCATTACAATCTTGTTTTTTTGTATCTCGACCGGTTTTGCGTGCACTTTAGACCCGCAGTAAACGTATTTGCCCGAGTACCTGAACTTGCCGCGCTTTATTTCGCGCTTGTGCGACAGGATGTAACCGTAATTCCTTTCGTCAACCAAGAGAACCCCGCCTTTCCTGAGTATGTTGTGAAATGCGCTTAGCGTTCTAAGCCTGTCTTTTTTTGAAAACAAGTACGTAAGCGAATTCCCAAGCAGGATTATTGCGTCAAAACTGTTTTTAGAAAATTTCTTGTCAATTTCAAGCCAGTTGTAATTGGTTATTTTTAATCTTACGCTTTCCTTCTGCGAGTTCAAGCGAGCTTTTTTGGTAAACAGTGAATCGATTTCGTTGCTTATTACCCTAAAATTCTGTTTTAAAAGGTATATCGAATCGCATCCGTCCCCCAGGGACGCATCGAGAATCTTCAGGCATTGGTGTTTTTTCAGCCTTTTAACGAGAAAGCCCTGTTCGCCTTTTCTTCTTTTTTTCCAATCTATAAAATCAGCCCATAGCTCAACTAAAGCTGGCGAGCCGTAGTTCTCTTCATAAAATCTTTTCATAAATAGTTCCTTCTATCTTCTGAAAAACCACCAGAGCAACAGGACCAGTGTGAGCCCTATTATCGTGGTCGTGCTTTGAGCGCTGAATAAAATCGAGCCTAAGAGTACGAACAAAAACCCTACCATCATGAACACGAACGGTTCCATGCCTAAGACTGTCTTGTGAGAAGAAGGCATTGGGCCTGTTGGCGGCGAAGCTGCGCCCATTCCCCCGCCCCCTCCTCCGGGGCTCAAGGGCGTGACGTTGCCGGTCTGCGGGTCCACGCGGACGGCGAAACCGCAGTTTTTGCAGTAAACGACGTTGTTTTGCGCGTCGACGTCGAGATTCGGATTGCCGCACTGCGGGCAGGAAACTTCACCCATTGAAAATCACGCAAGCATTAGTTCTCCCGCTTTTTTAAACAATATGCGTGGTGGGAAACTATTGCTTTTTGAAGTAGAGCATTGTTCCGAACGCAACGCGGATCAAACGCCCTAATTGAAACAGCTCGTCTTGGTCCGGCGAGAATACCATCGAGCCTATAGCTTCCAAAACAATGTAAATCCCGGCGATTTTCCACAGGTTTTCCGGCAATGCGCCCAGCAAAAACAACGCGCCTATTGCTATTCGCAAGAGCCTTCCTGCTAAGAACAAGGGAATTTGGTCGGTGCTATACACTATGGAAAAAATTCCTTCGAGAATGAGGAAAATGCCGAACGCTTTGAGCGCATCTATTCTCATTTTTTTTTCACTCGCCGATTATTTTCAAACCAGCCTTTTCTTGGCGTAGTCGACGGCGTTCTGGAATATTTTCAAGCCCTCGCCGGTTTTGGTTTCCCCGCGAGTCCACTGCGGGTGGTTCGTCGGAAAAACGAATGCCTCGGGGTGCGGCATGAGCCCGAACACCCTTCCAGTTTCGTCGCAAACCGCGGCAATGTCTTCCAACGCGCCGTTCGGATTCCACGGGTATCCAGCTGAGCCCGCGGGAGCCTTGGGCTTGGACGGGTTGAAATAGCGGAATGCGATTTGCTTGTTCTTGTTCAATTCCGCAAGCGTTTGTTCGCTTGCGACGAACTTTCCCTCGCCGTGGCGCACGGGCAAAGGAAGTTCCTTGATGCCTTTCGCCCAAACGCTTTTGGAATCTCCGTTTTTCAAGTGAACCCACCTGTCTTCGAAATGCCCCGAGTCGTTGTACGTGAGCGTGGTCGTCTGCGCAAGTTCCTTGGGGTTGGGCAAAAGCCCTGCCTTGACTAGAATCTGGAAGCCGTTGCATACGCCGATCACGAGTTTTCCAGCGCTTATGAAGTCTTGCACTTGCGTTTGCATTTTAAAACGCAGTTTGTTGGCGAAAACCTTGCCGCTTGCGATGTCGTCAGCAAAAGCGAAGCCGCCGGGAATCGCAAGAATGTGGTAGTCTTTAAGCATGTTTTTCTGCATGACGTCGTTGAAGTGGACGCGGTCGGCTCTGGCTCCCGCCATTTGGAACGCGTTCTGCAGCTCGAAATCGCAGTTGATGCCGTAGCCTGTTAAAACCAGCGTCTTGACTTCCAAGCGTTTTTCAACTCCGTGATTTTTTCGTCGATAATCTTTTTTCCGTTCAAGCCCGTTACCGCCATTTTGCTTCCTTTCACCATGCCCACTTGCTCCGTTTTAGTTCCTTGCATTACCGCGGCGAATTCCTTGGCGTTCTTTTGCGTTACGCTCACGACAAAACGTCCTGCGCTTTCGGAATAAAGCAAAGCGTCGTTTCGCTTCGCGTCTTCGGACGCCGGGATTTTGCGCAAGTCGATTTCCACTCCCAGCCCTCCTGCGAACGAGGATTCTGCAACCGCAACAGCCAGCCCCCCGTCGGAACAGTCGTGCGCCGATGCAACGAGCCCTTTCGCCATAGCCTTGGCTAACGCACTGTAAAGCTTCTTGTTTTCCTCTGCGTTGACTCGTGGCACGAACCCGCCTTTCCTTCCGAGCGAAGCGTAGTATTCGCTTGCGCCCAGCTCGTTTTTCGTTTCGCCGAGAATGAAGACGGCGTCGCCTTCTTTCTTGAAGTCCATGGAAACGGCTTTTGAGACGTCGGGCATTTTCGCAACTGCAGTGAACAAGAGCGTGGGAAGGACGGATATTTTTTTCGTTCCGACCGTCGCATCGTTTTTCATGCTGTCCTTGCCTGAAATGCACGGGACTGCATATGCTTTCGTAAAGTCGTAAAGGGCTTTGTTTGCTTTCACCAAATCGCCGAGCTTTTCTTCGGCGTCCGGATTGTTTTTGCCTGGCAAGGGGTCGGGCCAGCAGAAATTGTCGAGCGCAACCATCCCTTCGAGGGAAGCGCCTGTTGCAACGCAATTGCGTATCGCTTCATCCAGCGCATTGGCTGCCATCCAATACGCGTCGTGCCTTGAGTATTTCGGGCACAAGCCGTTCGCTATAACCAGCCCTTCGTTCGAACTGTACAAGGGCTTGATTGCAGCCGCGTCGGAAGGACCGTCGTTTTCGCTGCCTTCGAAAGGCTTTATCGCGCTCAAGCCCTGCACTTCGTGGTCGTAGCGGCGCACGATTTCCTCTTTCGAGCAGACGTTCCAGCCTGCGAGAATTTTCTTCAGTGTTGCGGAATGGTTTTTGGGCTCGGGAATTTTTTCCCCGACTTCCTTTGTTTTCCTGGCTTTGGCGCGCAGGTTCAACTGCGGCGGGTTGTGCAAAAATGCTAATTCAAGCAACCCGACTGTTTTTCCTTCGAAAAGCACTTGCATTGCTCCAGCGTTTGTAAAAACGCCGATTTCGGTGGCTTCGACCTCGTGCTTTCGCGCGAGTTCGAAAAACCGGTCCTTGTGCTCGGGTTTTACTGCGACGGTCATGCGTTCTTGCGATTCGCTGACGAAAATCTCCCACGGCGCGAGGCCCTGGTACTTCAAAGGAACTTTGTCCAAATGCAGCATTGCGCCGTTGCTTTGCAAAGCCATTTCACCGACGCTCGAGCTCAGTCCGCCTGCGCCGTTGTCGGTAATGCTTTCCATAAGCCCTTCGTCGCGCGCTTCGATTACGAAGTCGATGACTTTCTTTTGGGTGAACGGGTCGCCTATTTGCACCGCGCTGGTCGGAGAGGCTTGCGTCAAGCCCATGGACGAAAACGTGGCTCCGTGAATGCCGTCCTTTCCAACGCGCCCGCCGATCATTACTATAAGATTTCCAGGGCGCGCTTTCTTTTCGTGCGTCGCGCGCTTGTCTTTCAGCCGCGCGGGCATTATTCCGCCTGTCCCGCAATACACCAGCGGTTTTCCTGCATAAGAATCGTCGAAAGTGATCGAGCCATTAACCGTGGGAATGCCGCTTTTGTTCCCTCCGTCCTGGATTCCGCGCACTACGCCCCACAGCACTTGCTGGGGGTGCACGCGCGGGTAAACGCCTTTGTAGTCTGGCGGAGCGAAGCAGAAGACGTCAGTATTGAAAATCGGTCTTGCGCCCAATCCGGCTCCAAGAATGTCTCGGTTTACTCCCACTATTCCGGTCACTGCGCCGTCGTAAGGGCTGAGGGCGCACGGCGAGTTGTGCGTTTCAACTTTCACCGCTATATTCCAGTTTTTGTCGAGCGTGAAAATGCCGGCGTTGTCTTTGAATGCAGACACGATCAATCCGGGCTTTTGTCTTGCGATTTCATCGGTCGCTTTTTTGACGCAAGTCTTGAACAGCGAATTTATCGTCTCCTTCCTGCCGTCTTCCCCTTGAAACTCGATCAGCGCGTTGAAAATCTTGTGCTTGCAGTGTTCGCTCCAAGTTTGCGCTATGCACTCCATTTCAACGTCGGTGATTCCGTCTCCCATTCCAAGCTTGCGGCGTTTTTGGGCGAAAGCCTTTTCGGAATACTTCTTTTTGATTGCAGAAAGCTCGCTTGGTGTGAGCGCAAGCAGGCGCTGTTCGCCGGTTTTTTCGAACGAGGAAAGGCTGGAGGACGGGGAGAATTGTTCCACGAACGAGTTTTTCTCGGTTCCGGCGATTGGAGGATTGGCGGGAAAGCCTTCGCTTTGCTTGAATTCTCCCTTGCTTTTAGTTTCCCATTTTTCAAGCAAGTCGCTGGCCACTAGCGTAGCAATTATTTTTTCAGCCTCTTGCTTCGAGACTCCAGAAAGAAGATATTGGCGGGAGGCGAATGCCGTGCCGTTGAAAGAGGGCATGGCGTCCTTGACTGCCTGTGCCGTCGTCCGGCCGACGTTGTCCGTGACTCCTGGCTTGAAAGAAACTTCAATGGCGAAATCGAAATTGCGCGCGTCGTGCAACGCCAGCGGTTCGTTTATGGCGAATTCCTGGAGCAGCGGGTCGGCGAGGATTTGTTTCGCCACGCGTTCGAGGTTCCAAAACCCACTAATGCCTCCGAGAGTGTAAACGTCGATGGTGTCTACTGCCCTTAACTTGAATCCCGAGGTTTTTGCCGCGTGCAGCAGCCCTTCGGCGAAAGGGT
The DNA here is from genome assembly GCA_035291125.1 of Candidatus Norongarragalinales archaeon. Classification (GTDB taxonomy): domain Archaea; phylum Micrarchaeota; class Micrarchaeia; order Norongarragalinales; family Norongarragalinaceae; genus UBA10210. Next base: position 1,935 of record DATDSY010000131.1, on the reverse strand, counting down.
TTTTCACCCCTTGCTTGAATCCCACTTCAATCCTGTGGAAAAAGCCTTTGGGCTTTTCCATTCCCGCACCTTCCGGCACAAACAGTGCCCCCACCAAAAAAGACGGTTTTCAACGAAAATGTTGTTTACTCGCCTTTTGTTAATAATGCTATCGCGACCTGCCGGCAAGCGCTCAAAAGCAAGGTCTTTCGCTAGTTGGCGAAGGCGTTAGCCACCCGCTAACGCTAGTTGGCGAAGGCAACAGCCAACCGCTGTTGCGGGCAAACCGCCCGCCAATGCTAGTTGGAGGCGAGTGCCTATGGTTTAAAAGCTTGATTGCGTTAGAATCTGGAAAAAACGGTTTCCGCCAGAATGCGGTTTTTGTTGAGTTCTTTTTCGCTTTTCGTTGGTGCTTCTGAAAATGCCTTGGAGAAAGTTGCTGGGTTGGATTTTCGGGCTTTTCGGCAAGAAAAAACAGTTCAGCCTCGGGCTTTACGGCCCTCCCAACTCGGGGAAAACGACGCTAGCAAACAGGATTTCCCTCGACTGGACGGGAGAGCCGGTCGGCAAGGTAAGCGAAATCCCGCATGAAACTAGGCAGGTGCAAAAGAAAGAGCACATTGAACTCAAGGTGGATGGAAAGAGGTTTTCAATGAATTTGCTCGACATGCCGGGCATCGCTACGAAAGTTGATTACCGGGAATTCATTCCGTACGGCATCGAGTTGAAGGAAGCGCAGCAGCGTGCGAAAGAAGCGACCAAAGGCATTATCGAAGCGATAAAGTGGCTGGAGAACGTGGACGTTGCGCTGGTCGTATTGGATTCGACCGAAGACCCTTACACCCAAGTCAACCTTACGATTATCGGGAACCTTGAAGCCCGCAAGATTCCGGTCATAATCGTCGCCAACAAGATAGACTCGAAGAAGGCGAAGCCCGACCGCATAAAAAGCGCTTTCCCGCAGTACAAGCTGGTGGAAGTGAGCGCGTTGAAGGGCGACAACATTAACAAGCTTTACAAGGAGATTTCCGCCGCGGCGTGAGGCTGCGCGCTGGTGCTTGGAAAAAACAAAAGGTTTGGTTTGGATGGCAGTTCAAATAGAGTTTGTTTCTTCGAAGACGCTCAAGCAGTTGCCGAGCGAAAAGAAAATCGCGATGGTGCTGGAGAGCGTCAAGAAAAACGTGATACTCGTTCTGGAAGAGCCGCTTACGCTTGACGAAGAGCGAATGCTCATACGAGAAACAATGAAAGTAATTTCCAAAAAGTTTCCGGGAATCGAGATTTCGTCGCTCTCGCCGCAGGAGGAAGACTTGCGCTCGCAATTCATCCGCCTGATAGGCGGGAGGACGAGCGGGCTTACTGTAGTGGGGCCGGCCAACCTCGTGCGGGAAATGAAGAAAGACCCGAACAAGCTAAGGGTTTTAACGAAATAGCGCTTTTTTCTTACAGATTATTCGGGAGGCGTTTTGCTTTGCATAAGTGCGTGCGTTGTTCGACCGTTTACCAGAACAACGCCAAAGAGCTTTTGTCCGGATGCCCTTGCGGCGCGCGGGTGTTCGTTTTCCTCAAGGGAGACAAGCTTCCGGAGGTTGAAGAGGATTACAGCTGGCTTGAAGGCGAATTGAAGTTTTTGAGCAAAGACAAGCCTGTCAGCGTGGAGAGCGATGCGGCGGAAAACCTCAAGATCATCGAGAAAGGGGCTTACGAATTGGATGTGAAGTCGCTCATGGGCGGAAACCCTCTCGTGGTGAAAAGCGAGAAAGGAATCTATTACATAAAAGTCCCGCACTTCAAGCAATAGTTTTTTTGTCTTCTACGCCTGGGATGCGGTAAACGTTACTGTGGCGGTTTTAGAGCCTGCAGCTTCGCCAGTCGGCACGGTGACTTGGATGTCTATCCTGGCGTAGTCGTTGCCGTCGGAAAAATTGAGGTCGCAGACCGCCCAGCTTGGGAAAA
>DATDSY010000130.1:0-2741 GCA_035291125.1 Candidatus Norongarragalinales archaeon | reverse complement strand
CGAAGGGGCGTTTCCCGAAACGCCCAAAATCCGGTCTTGCGAAATGAACGCGTGCTTTTCGCCCGCTTCAACAGTTTTCCGACCCAAATGATACGCCCTCCCGTCGGGAGATACGACCGCATTTTTGGGGGCTACTACGAGATTTTCAGCCCTCCACGCCGGATGGCACCAATCCCAAGTGTTCAAGTAAGCGCCTGGAGCCATTTTACCATAAACCATTTTGAAGTATTCAGCGGGATTCGGGTCGTGATGCAAGGCAGCACCTGAAACAACGTGGTGGAAGACTACGTCTTTCAGCCCTTTCGCTTTCGAAATGTCGTGGAAATCTGCGTTTACAGTCAAAACCTGTTGCGGGGAAAGTCCCGCCTCTTCGAAACGCTCGCGGTATTTGTCCAAACCCTTTTGCATAGTATCCAAAGCCACGAACCTGACTTTCGACCGTTCTTCCCTCGTCAGCCCCTTCAGGATTGAAAAGGAAGTATTTCCTCCGGCACTGCCCAAATCGGCTATCGTGTAAAAACCGTCTTTGAAAACATTCCAGTCTCGCAAATCCCTTTTTATCGTTTGCAAACTTTTCCGTGCGTTAATATCGTTGGCGTAATTCGGCAGGTCTGAAGCCGCGTTTACGACTTCGTCAACCTGCGCTTGGGTGAGCGAAGCCCATTCCTCCTTGTACCCCCTGCGCCCGCGCTCTATTATTGCATCTTTCAAGGCGTTCCTTAATTCGGACGGTCCATGCCTGCCGCGCATTTCAACGGCTTGTTGAAGAGCGGGATCCCGCAAGAGTTCGGTTGTAAGTACGGAATTCAAACCCCAGCCTTCGCCTGAATAAGCTACGTGAATCCGGGTTTTGTCGCCAGCGTGCCCGGTAGGGTAAGGTCCACTGCGCCTTAGAAAAGAATCGATTTCGGAATTGCCGGCTTTTTCAGACAAGCCCATGTGCTGGAAAACCCGTTCCCTTATGAAACTAAGACCGCGCACGCAAACGCACCTCTCATTAATTAAAAAACACTAGCCTAGCTACTTATAATATACTCTCGGTTAAAGGTGGTTTCTTGAAAATTTCCGCGTCCGCACCAACGAAGATAATCATCAGCGGCGAGCACGCGGTGGTGCACGGCTGCACCGCCATCGCCGTCCCTCTTGAAGTTCGCAATACAGTTACTATCGAAACGGCGGGAGAGAATGGCGTTGCCCTCAAGCAAGGCGTCGAGGAAGGCTTTGACGAGGAAACCAACGTCAAGATGAAGCAAGGGCTGAAGGCAGTGTTCGATTTCGTAAAGCCTTCGCAAGGCGTTTTGTTCGACCGCAAGTACAGCGGAATGCCCAAGGGTTGTGGCAACAGCGCCAGCATCGCATCCGCTTTCGCCTTATGCCTTTACACCATCGACTCTCGCACGCCAACGACGGACGAATTGTTCAACGCCGCGCAGGAATTCGAAAAAATAATGCACGTCAACCCGTCGGGCATAGACGCGCGGGCGGTGATAAGCGATTCTGCGCTGATAATGAAGAAAGAATGGGCTGAGGACGGGAAAGTGAAATTCGACTTCAAGCACCAAAAACTCGTTTTGCCCAAAGGAACGGTTTTGCTAATCATCGACAGGAGCGGACTCGGGGAAACGGCACTGACGACAGGCGAACTCGTAACCAAGTTCTCCCAAACGCTCGTCGGTAAAAATCCGAACGACGTCACGCAAGAAGAAAGGCAAAAAATGATTGCGCCTTTCGAGCCGATTGTAAAAGCAATCATCGAGCAACTGCACGAAGACGGCGACGCGAAAAAACTGGGAGAGTTATTCGTGCTGAACAACAGCCTGCTTTCCCGCGGCGGCGTGATTCCCGAAAGCATGATGAACACGGTGAAGGACTGCATCCAAGCGGGTTGCATAGGGGCGAAGGGAACGGGCGCGTGCGGACCCGGAGGCGGGGTAATCGCGCTGGCGTGGGAGAAAGACGTTCCGCAAATCAAGCAAGCGCTGGAAAGCAAGAAACTCAAGGTTTCTCCAGCGAAATTCGCGACGCAAGGGCCGCGGCTGGAGTAAAAGGCGTGGTGCATTATGGCGCATAAAAGTGCTGAGGAAATCGAACGAGAATTGAAGGCGGCTAAAACGCGGGTAAGAGTAGGCGGCGTGTACTCACATTTCAAGAACTCGAAGCATTTAGTGAAAGTGCTCAGGATTGGTGTTTGGGAGCCTACCGACCGCTTGTGCGTCATTTACCAGGAAGTCGCTAACCCCAGCCTGGTCTTCGCCAGGGACTTGGAAGTCTGGCTGGAAGAACCACTGAAAGACACGCCTCGGTTCAAACTTGTCGAACTATAAGCGTATTCTCGCAACCGCGAATTTTGCTTTTTCTATCTCTTCAGTAACGCGCTTTATTTCCGCGGGAGTTATCTTCAACACCATTTCGGTCGAGCCGCCGCCTCCGTACAACACCGGCTTCGCGTAAAGCGCGTCGTCGACTATCACCTGCAGCGGACGGTCGTGGACAATCGGAGGAGTTCCGCCCCGCGGATAGCCGCTCAACCGTTCTGCAGTCGCTTGGTCCGCGATTATAACGCGCTCGCACCCCAAAACTTTCGACAAAGCGGCCAAGTCGAGCTTGTCCGTCCCGGCAATTAGCGCAAGAACTGCTTTTTCTTCGGCAAAATGCTCTGCAATCACCGGAACGCAAACCAAAGCCTTGATCATCTGGCTTGCGTTGACGTTATAGCCTAACGCAACCAGCGCCTCGTGCGC
>DATDSY010000129.1:0-5901 GCA_035291125.1 Candidatus Norongarragalinales archaeon | reverse complement strand
ACCCACTCGGGCAGAAGGCGCGGGGTCGGAAGCAGCAAAGGCTCGGCTTTTGCAGGAAAAAGCAGGAAAGCCCGCTGGGTTGAAAAAGTGCGCTCGCAAAGAAAACTGCTGAAAAGCGTTAAAAGCGGCTTGGCCGAAGGCGCTTACAGAAAGCTTTACTCGATGGTGAAAGGAAATTTGTTCAAAAACAAGAAGCAAATGCTTTCCCACGCAAGGGAAAACAAGCTGCTGAAAAAATGATTTTTCTTTTTAGAAAAATAAACTAAAAAAAACTAAGCGTGTTGAAAAATGGCTAAAGCTACAGGACCGTTGTACAGCGTTCACTTCAGGAGAAGGCGTGAAGGAAAGACGGATTACGGGAAGCGCTTGGCGCTGATCAAAAGCAACAAGCCCCGGCTAGTGGTGCGCAAGACAAACCGCTTCATAATCGCGCAAGTCACTTCGTGGGGCGAGAACGGCGATTCCACTATCGCAAGCGCGACGTCAAAAGCGCTGGGAGCCTTCGGCTTTGCAGGCAAGGCGAACACCCCGTCGGCTTACCTGACCGGCTTGCTGTGCGGAGTCAAGGCTAAAGCCAAGGGAGTAAGCGAAATAGTGCTGGACGCTGGCTTGCATTCGCCAACCAAAGGCTCGGTAATATTCGCGGTTTTGAAGGGCGCTGTAGACGCGGGGCTCAAGGCGAATTTCGGCGAAGGAAAAATGCCTTCGCAAGAACGCATTTCAGGAAAGCACTTGAACGCCGAAGCAGAACAAAAGTTCGCTGCGGCGAAGCAAAAGATTCTCACGGAGCCCGCGGGGAAAAACTAAGGGGTTGTGGTTGTAATGGCTGAATGGATTCCGAAAACGACGCTTGGAAAGAAAGTGCTCGCCGGCGAAATAACTTCGTTCGACCAAGTGGCAGAGCAAAACCTCAAGATTCTCGAGCCGGAAATAATCGACGTCCTGGTACCTGATTTGGCGGACGAAGTGCTGCAGATAACCAGCACGCAAAGGATGACCGCATACGGAAGAAAACAGCAGATGCGCGCAGTCGTAATCCTCGGAAACAAGCGCGGGTTCATCGGCGTGGGCGTCGGAAAAGGAGCCGAAACGCGCGATGCAATCGCGAAAGCGGTCCGCGACTCGAAAATGAATTTGACGAGAATACAACTAGGCTGCGGAAGCTGGGAATGCGGATGCGGTTCCGAACACTCGATTCCGCTGACCGTAAAGGGTTTCAGCGGCTCAACAGAAATAACGATAAAGCCCGCCCCTCGCGGAGTGGGCGTAGTAGCAGGAGAAACGGCGAGAAAAGTTTTGGAAATGGCCGGAATCAAGGACTGCTGGACTTTCTCGAAGGGAAGGACGAGGAACATCCTCAACGCTGTTCTCGCGACAGTGCACGCCTTGAATTCGCTGAACAAGCTCAAGAAAGGAACTGAAGAAAAGGCTGGTGTCTGAACATGGCTATAGCAATAATACGCGTTAGGGGAGTGCACGGAGTAATGCACTCCATACAAAGCTCCTTGAAGCAATTGCACTTGACCCGCAAGAACCACTGTGTAGTAGCGGAAAAACTCGACGCGAGCGTCCTGCAGAAAATCAGGGACTACGTAACTTGGGGGGAAGCCTCGAGCGAAACGCTCGCCGCGTTGAAAAAAAGGGATGCGAAAGGGCCGGTTTACCGGCTCAACAACCCTATAGGCGGGTGGAAGAACGTGAAAAACCACTTTCCCAAAGGAGATTTGGGAGACCGTGGAGAAAAAATAAACGAACTGATAAAAAAAATGTTGCACTAAGCTTTTCTTTCTTTTTGCGAAAAAGAAAGAAAACCTTGGTAAAGAAAGAAAAAACGTGGAAAAATGGCAAAACGCATGAAAAGCAACAAAAAAAGGAAGTATGCAGGCAACCGCAGTTTCGGCGGCGGAAACGCCAAAAACCGGCGCGGGAAAGGAAACAGGGGCGGCGTAGGGCGAGCCGGCTTCCACAAGCACAACTGGCTGCGCACGATCAAGCTCGGCGAGACTAACAAGCGCGACCGCGGCTTGTCAGGATTTTTCCACCCTAAGGGAACCACCCGCGAGATTACGCTTGAATCTATTTCAAGGCGAATATCAAAGGGCGAGTTCAAGCAGGCTGACGGATTGTACGCGGTAGAATTGCCGCACTCCAAAGTCCTTTCCAACGGCACGTTCTCGCACAAGGCGGAAGTCAAGGCCAGGGCATTTTCAGCGAAAGCAAAGGAAAAAATCGAGGCTGCGGGCGGCAAGGCCGTAGTCCTGCAGTAAAACGCCGTCAGGGCTTTTTCGCGAAAGCGAAAAAAAGGTTAATATTCTTTCTCTGAATTACAGCTTGAAAACGCTAAAGCTGGGTTTTGCAAAATGGGTGTCTTGGATTCGATCACTTCTATTCTCCCTGAAGTAAAGGCTCCGTCAATCCCCCCGACCCTCAAGCAAAAACTATTGTGGACCGGAGCGGTCTTGATCGTGTTCTACGTAATGGGAACCATATATCCCATCGGCGTAGACCCGACTCGCATACAGCAGTTCGAACGCCTCGACATCCTTTTGGGAAGCAGGACCGGCTCGCTCATCACCACCGGAATCGGCCCCATAGTCCTAGCGTCCATATTCCTGCAATTGGCTGTAGGCTCGAAGCTCGTCTCGTTCGACTTGAGCTCGAGCGAAGGAAAGAAAAAATTCCAGGGCGTGCAAAAGCTTTTGGCAATCGCATTGGCTTTCTTCGAAGCAGGCATTTACGTAATGTCAAATTACATCACTCCCGTCGGCTCTGCAGCATCACAATTTCCTCCGTTGTTCGGAAGCTTGTTTCTCACGCAGCTCGTCGTCGTGCTCCAGCTGGCGCTAGGCTCGATAATACTCCTTTACCTGGACGAGGTAGTGCAAAAGTTCGGAATCGGCTCGGGCATTTCACTCTTCATCGCAGCTGGAGTTTCTCAAGCGGTGTTTCTCGGCGCGTTCAACTTCACGTCCGACGCAACCGGAATTCCAGGAGGGCTGATTCCGCAAGCCATTTATTACCTGTTCAAAGGCGAAATCTTGAGTTCGTTCTGGGCGCTGGTGCCAATCATATTCACGGCGCTCGTTTTCGTGGTTGTGGTCTACGTCGAGGGCATGAAAATCGAGCTTCCGCTGGCGTACGGCCGCGCGCGCGGCTTGGGCGCGAAATACCCGATAAAATTCATGTACGTTTCAAACATTCCAGTGATTCTCGCGAGCGCGATTTTGCTGAATTTCCAGCTTATAGGCGCCTTCACCGCAGGGCCTGTCGCAGGCGCTGAAGGAATAAAAGCCGGGCCGTTCGGCACTTTCCAGAACAACCAGCCTGTCGACGGCTTCGCGTATTTCATAACCGCGTTGCCTTCCCCGCTGTTGTTCCCCGGAGGCTATCCCGCTTACCTGCAGTTTCTCGCCCAACCGAGGGAAATGATGCACATTCTAGCGTACGGCATTGCGCTAGTGTTGTTGTGCGTAGTGTTCGGGTGGTTCTGGATCGAAAGCACGGGAATGGGCCCGTCCAACGTAGCGGCCCAGCTGCAGCGCGCGGGACTGCAAATACCCGGCTACCGGCAAGACCCGCGCATCACCGAAAAAATTCTGGAAAGGTATATTCCCATAATTACCGTACTGGGAAGTCTGTTCGTCGGCATTCTAGCGTGGTTTGCGGACATTACCGGCGCGCTGGGAACTGGAACGGGCATTTTGCTTACGGTCGGCATTCTCTACAGGTTTTACGAGGATTTGGCGAAGCAGCAGTTGTTCGACTTGTACCCGCAATTGAAGACGATAGTGAGAATGTAACCTTTTGCTTAAAGATTTTCGACCAAGAATTTTTTCAGAGTTTCCAAATCTTTTTTTTCCGGATCATAGTAATATGACCTTATGCCAACAGACTGGGCGCTTTTTACTGCCTCTGGATTTTGCTCAAAATAGACTACATCCTCTTTACTCAAACCAAAATGCTGGAGCATTGTTTCGTAATATTTGGGGTCAGTCTTCTCTGGATTATGCTTTAGTGTAAAAACTTCATAGGGCATGTCATCCAAGCCGAATTTCTTAAATTGCTCATCGTTTGCTCCAGTTAGAATAATTTTTCTGTTGAGAAAAGTTTCAAGCAGGTCTTGCATTTCCTTGAAAATTTTAAAACCGCCTTCATTCTGGATGACGAAAGCATCTACCGCATCAACTAGGATAGTTTTCACAGTATGACCCTGATTTAATGGACTTTATGATTATTTCCCCCGCGCGAGCGGCGTTTACTTTACCGCCCCTAGGAATGTAAGGTTTTTAAACAACATTCCGCATTTTATTATTCTCGATAAACTCGTTTTTGCACGGGGAGTAATCTTTGCGCGGGCAAGGATTGAGAACCGCTTGGGCAGCGTAAGGTTGCTAGCCTAAGTTAAGGCTTATAGCGTTTAATCAAAAAAAGGTTTTTGAAAAATGGATGTTTCGCAGTCGATACGCCTTGCCGTCGATTCTGGAAAGGTGGAAGTCGGGTTGAAGAAAGCTTTGCACTTGTCGCTCATAGGGGGAGCCAAGGCGATCGTGATCGCCAGAAACTGCCCTGCGGCGGAAGAAATCAAGCAATACGCGCAAGCGTCGAAAATCCCGATCGTGGATTTTGAAGGCAACGGCGTGGAGCTGGGCGCGGCTTGCGGAAAGCCTTTTTCCATAAGCGCGTTGAGCGTGGTGGAAACCGGCAATTCCGACATTCTCAAGCTCGGCGTAGGCAAAAAATGATTAGCGGGGTTTTCGAGTATTGAAAATTTCGAGCGACCAGATTCAGCTGCTGTCGTTGTTCGAACAGCTTTCTGGCGTGCAGGCGTTCGACGTCCTGTTGAACGAAGATTCCGCGGTTTTCGTGGTAAAAGCGGGTGATTTAGGAAAGGCGATAGGAAAAAACGGTTCGACCCTCGCGCACCTCGAACGTGCGTTCGGAAGGAGGGTGGAGCTCGTTGAGTTTGCCGACAACCTCGAAGGGTTTTTGAGAAACTTGTTCAAGCCCGCAAAACTCGAGCAAGTGCAGCTCAACAACTCAGGGCAGAACGTCGTTTTGCGCGTGGAAGCGCAGAACAAGGGGCTGGCGATCGGAAAAGGCGGAAGCAGGATAAACCGGGCGCGCGAGCTGGCGAAAAGGCATTTCGGGGTTCTTGAATTGAAAGTAATGTAAGATTGTTTTTGGAGGAATGTTCTGAATGGCGCGTGGAGAGTTTGCTGGAAGGATTCTAGAGCGAAAGCGGAAACAGCACCGCTGGCTCAAGAAAACGTGGAAAAGGAAAGCCTTGGGCTTGAAGTCGAAGTACGACCCGCTAGAAGGCGCGCCGCAGGCTACGGGAATCGTTTTGAAGAAGGAAGGCAAGGAGCAAAAGCAGCCTCACTCGGGAATCATCAAGTGCGTCAAAGTGCAATTGACTAAGAACGGAAAGAAGGTTTCAGCCCACGCACCCAGCGACAAGGCGATCACTTTCATCGACGAGCACGACGAAGTCACGATAGAAGGATTGGGCGGCTCGCAGCGCGGGCAAATGGGTTCCATTCCCGGAGTGCGCTATCGCGTAGTAATGGTAAACGGAATAGCATTGAGCGAACTTCGGACTGGAAAGAAAGAAAAGCCGAAGCGCTAAAGGGGTAGAAAAAAATGCAAACGCAAAAGCTCTTTGGAAAATTCGATTACGCTGGCGTCGTCGTTCACGACCCGGGCTTGGCGAAATACATTTCACTCAAGCCAATGTCTATGCCGCATTCTTTCGCGCGCCACGCGAACAAGCAGTTCGAGAAAGCCAAAGTCAATTTGGTCGAGCGCTTGGTGAACAAGCTCATGCGCGGTGGCACTGGCGAAAAGCTAGGCGGGAGAATCATACGCACTCACGGCAAGCTGCAAGGCAAGAAAACCACTGTG
>DATDSY010000128.1:0-3249 GCA_035291125.1 Candidatus Norongarragalinales archaeon | reverse complement strand
TTCGCTGACTATCGTGAACAAAATCGATTTGCTGGGCAAAGGCGAAACAAAAAAAATAGACCCTTCCTACGCCAAGGTTTCGGCCGAAAAAAAACTCGGGATTGACGAGCTGAAGGAAAAGATTTACCGGAAACTGAACCTCATGCGCGTGTACACGCGCAGCAGGTTCGAGAAAGCGGATTTGGACGCGCCTCTCATGATGCGTTCCGATTCTACGGTCTCGAATTTGTGCGACTTGGTGCACAGGGACTTGCGCTCGCTCTTCAAGTTCGCGGAAGTCTGGGGGAAATCGGCTAAACACCCCGGCCAGAAGGTCGGGTTGGCGCATAGGCTGCAAGACGGGGACGTGGTCTTGATCCACAAAAAGTAAATTCACTCGCGCGCCTTCAAAACCACTATTTCCTCGAAGAAAAACTTCTCGCGCCCGACGATTTCAACTGCAAAACCTTTTCCTTCCAAATCCTTTTTGGTCTTCTCCCACCCGCTCACGCTGCTTTGAAGCAAAAGCACGATTCCTTTCGCATTCAAGTGTGCTTCGAATTCCGCCAAAAACCTTTCAGTCAGCCCGCGCCCGCTTTCGCCCGATTCAAGGGCAATGTCGCCAACCGTTTCTTCCGGCGTTGCAGGCAAGTAAGGAGGGTTGAATGCAATCGTGTCGAACTTTTCTCCCGCGAGCGCGGAAAACAAGTCGCTTTGCCTGAAAACGATTTTTTTTTCCACGCCCTTCAAGAATGCGTTTGCCTGCGCTTGCTTCAAAGCTTTAGGGTTGATATCAACTGCAACTACGCTGTTCACTTCGAGCTTTTTTGCTGCCGCGATTGCTTGAATGCCGCTGCCAGTCCCCAAATCCAAAACCCTGCCGAAAGCGTACGCTGCAACAGCTTTTTCCAGCAAAAACGAGTCCTCGCGGGGTTGGTAAACGCCATTCATCCTTTGAAAAACACCTTTTGAAAATGTGGGTGCAATTTTAACAGTAAACGTTCTGCCGGCGCCCAACGTCGTACAGCCGTAATTAAAAAAGTCACGCTTCAAGTTCACGAATGTCGTGAAAACGGCCTGCCTTGAAATCCATTTGAGACGTCCGAATTCCCTTAAGCAGCTTTTTGTCGGACAAGACTTCGATAGTTTCCTTCAGGGTTTCGAAAGCTTCCTGAGCCTCTTCAAAACGTTTTTGGGCAAGCCTAAGTTCCTTCACTACGATTTCATCAGCATACATTTGGATTACCCAAAGAGAAACTAGCCCCGGATTATTTATAAGAATGCCAGCCCACGGCGCTTCACCACAGGCTAGACCCTTCCAAATCGAAAGAATTATAAACGTAAAGATAATTGATTATATTCGTAAAGATAACTGGTGATTTGAGATGGTGCGCTTTACTGACAGGCGACGGGAAATGGAGACGCTGACGGAAGCGTTCTCGACGCTCCGTAAGGGCGAGCTCGTGCTCGTGTACGGTCGAAGGCGCGTGGGAAAGACTGAGCTTATGCGCAAGTTTCTCAAGAAGATTTCGAAGGAGCAGGGGCTTTATCTTTACGTGCACGAAGGGACTCCCGCAACCCAGTTGCGCAGTCTCGCGGAGGATGTAAAGAGAGAGTGGACGAACGAAAATCCTGTTTTCGAAACGTGGGACTCGCTCTATGACTTTCTCGAGAAAAAGACAAAGGAACGTGGCAAGCTCGTTGTAGTGATTGACGAGTTCCAGCGCCTGCACGCGGATCCGCAATCGCTCACAAAGCTTCAGCGCGCGTGGGATGAGCGTTTCAAGAATCTGCCGATCATGATCATTCTCCAAGGTTCTTCCATAGGCATGATTTCAAAGATAGCGCAAAACAGCCGTGCGCCATTGTTCGGCCGGAGAACGAAGGAAATGCGTCTAGACCCGTTCGACTACCAGGCATTCCGAGAGGCCCTCAAGCATGCAAAATTGTCTGAGGAACAGAAAATCGAATTGTATGCCACGTTCGGCGGCATTCCCGCCTATCTGGACATTGCGGAAGCGGTTGCGGAGAAAGGGTACGACGAGGTGATAGCTGAAGCATTCCTCAACAAGAACGGGAGATTGCATGATGAACCACAGCGGCTGTTAAGCTCGGAGCTAAGGGAAACTCCTCGTTACTGGTCCATCCTCTCGGCGATAGCCGAGGGCAAGGAAACTCCAAAGGAAATAGGCGACATCACGCACTTGTCCGCTCCAGCGCTACAGAGTTATGCCCGCAGGCTCAAGGATTTGCTGAGCATCGTTGCACTCAAGGAACCAGTTCTTGGAAAGAAGAAATCAACGCGTTACCTGATTGCCGACAACCTGTTCCGCTTCTGGTTCAGGTTCATAGGAAAAAACGCTACGGTTCTGGAACTCGAGAACTACGAGTCGGTGAGGAAAGTCATTCTTGCCGAACTGCCCATGCTGACCGCGCTCGTGTTCGAGGAGGTTGTAATCGAACTCGTGAGAAAACTCACGGGCAAGCAATGGGTAAGCATGCCCATTAACGTCGAAGCGCTAGGATCGTGGTGGGACCGCAAGGGCGAGCAAATCGACGTGTGCGGCCACGCCGACAACGTGCTCTTGCTTGGAGAAGTAAAATGGCGTAACGAACCCACAGACATTGACGTTGCAAGAGAGTTGCTGCGAAAGAAAGCATACATGACGCGCGGAACCAAGCTAGAACAATACAAGCACGTTCTTTTCATAGTCTCGAAATCAGGATTTACTGAAAGCGCAAGCACGTTCATGATCGAACACGCAATGCACGCCTTCGACCTTCAAGACGTCACGAAAGCATACGACGCGCTACCGCAAAAATAGGCCCTAGTAGCACGCCAATGCCACGAAAAACACAGGCCTAGACCGCCACTAGAAGTTTGCCCAAGCCCCTTTATTTGCAACACCCGCGATTGGCTTAGCCAATCGCCGAACTGAAGTTCGGCGATAGCGAAAGTGTTTTTAATTCATTTCGGCTTTTCTGTTTTGATATTCTCCCTATTTGGTGGGTTGGAAAATGGCTACTGAACAGTTGAAAGTCAAAATCGCAGGCGAAATAGCCTTGTCGCAAGACCCGGGCGGGGCGATGAAGAAATGGCGCGAGGTTTTCAGCGTTTCGCAGAGCGAATTGAGCTCTTTCCTGAAAATCACTCCTTCCACCATAAGCGATTACGAAAGCAACCGGCGCAAGAGCCCGGGAATAAGCGTCATCAAGCGTTTCGTTGACGCGCTGTTCGATATAGACATCCAAAAGGGCGGGGAATTCGTC
>DATDSY010000127.1:0-9979 GCA_035291125.1 Candidatus Norongarragalinales archaeon | reverse complement strand
GCCTGCGAAATAAACGCTCAAATAGTCGCTTCCGTCTGGGTTTTGCTTGATCTTTATTTTTGAAATCCCTTCGATGGGCGCTGAAACAACTCCTTCGGTGAACAGCGCCAATCCCGTTCTCACGGCTTGTTCGACGAGCTTTTCCTTTTCCATCCTCAACCCGGTTTGGTCAGTTGCAGTGGAAGTGTCTTGCGAAAACCGTTTTTCGAGGATTTGCCTTGCGATTTCAAAACACGTTTTTTCTCGGTTGTTATTCTCGGCGAGAGCGCGTATTGCTTCTGCCACGCCTTTCGGGCCGACTAGCCCTTCCACCCGCGCGGCAACGTCTTGCGCAGGCGCTATTTCCACTATTTCCTGCGGGTCGAAGCCCTTCGCCCTCGCTGCGGACGCGACGAGCAACTGCTTTTCGAAATCCTGCTGGAGCATGGAAAAGTAGTTTTTCATTTGCGGGGATGCGTTTTGGGTGTTGTTCACGTTTTCGCCCTCTTCTGCCCTTCGCTTTCTTCGTTGAAGTCGAGTATTTTCAATACGCCAGTCCGCAGATTGTAGACGGGCATGAGGCACGGGCTGGGTTTTCGGCCCATGCTTTTCTGGTAGTCGGTTTCGCCTTGCCAAGCGCCTGAGTTGATTATGACCGTGCCGTTGTAGTCGAAGGAAGCGTTCTTGTGTACGTGCCCAAAGTGGAAGATGTCGGGAATGTCTTCGATTACCATCCCGTCTTCGGGAGACGGGACTATCGGCTTTTCGCCGTAAGTCGGGCACAAGTGGCGGCGGCGCAGCATTTCCACCGCGACTTTTTCGGGGTGGTCGAACGCGTCTCCGAGCTTTTGGGAGTTGGAGACGAGCGCGTCGAACGAAGTGCCGTGGTACACCATGATTTTCAGCCCGTGGATTTCAAGCATGCACGGGTTGGGGATGAAGTGGATGTTGTCTTGGCTGAATTCTTGCACGAATTCGGAAGGCAGGGGCGGCTGGGGTTCGGCGTCGCGCACCGCATCGTGGTTGCCGGGGCAAATCACGACTTGCATGTGCCTCGGGATTTTCTTCAAGTACTGGCCGAGCAGGGAGTATTGCTCGAAAACGTTTTTCGTGACGAGCTGTTTTTCCTGCGAGGGGTAAACGCCTATTCCGTCCACGACGTCGCCGGCGATTATGACGTAGCGGATGGTTTTTGCTATCCCGTTTTCCTCTTCGCTTCCGGCGCCGTTCAAAAAACCAAGGGCTTTCTCGAAACGGTCTTCAAGAAAGTACTTGCTTCCAACGTGCAGGTCGCTGAGAAACGCTATGCTGACGTCTTCTGCGATCTGCGCTAGCCTCTTTTGGCGCATCGGTATTTCAGGCCAGACGATGTTCTCGACCAGGAAAAGCCCTTGCGAGTACGCTCCGTCCACGCCTACGACGTCGTCAAGCCACAATTCCTGGGCTTTTTCCATCGCTGGCTTGTTCTGCTGGGCGACGCACGTCATTACTCCCGTATCGTCCTCGATTTCGAAGCGCAAATTGCCTTTTTTCGTGATGCTCTTGTTTCCCACCATTCCGATTATGCGCGACTTGCGGCGTTCGATCGAGCTTTTCGCCTGTTCTATGGAAGTAACTCCGTTGGATGCGGAAACCCTGTTTTTCAGCATTGTCGACAGCTTGGCGAAACGGTTGCGGAAGTGGGAAACGAAGTCTTCAACGGTCCCGTCGCAATCGAATTTCTTGAAGGGCGGGATTTTCAGGGAATGCACGAAGCCGCTTGCGGCGTCGCTGGCCGCTTGCATTTCTTGCGGCGTTACCGCCGCTTTTTCGACTTCGACAGGAGCTTGCGAAGCTTTCTTCCCCTGGTTTTTTTCGGAAAGCACGAAGTCGATAGTGTCGAGGGTGATGACGACCTGCTTGCTTTCTTCCGCTTTTTTTTCAGCTTCTAAAAGGATTTCGAGCGCTTGGGCTGGCTGGAGCGAAGACAGTTTTTCCAAAACCCCGCTTTGGAGCAGCAGCTTCCTTTGCCTGACTACCTCCCGCAAATTCACTAAGCCCACCCACACTGCGAAAGCTCGTGCTTGAGCACTCGCTAGCTGACAACAAAAAAACGCGTTTGCCTTTAATCTCAATCACGAAATGCAATTTATTCCTTTGCCACCTCGCGAAAGCTCGTGCTTTGAGCACTCGCCAGCTGGTTTTTGCCTGGTTGAGTTGGCGGGCGGCTGACGCTTTCGCTACGTAGCAACAGCGGTTGGCTGTTGCCTTCGCTACTTTGTGCCGCAGCACAACTTTTTTAAGAGCGGTTTGAATGATGAAAGCGGTGAAAGTGTGGCATCGGGAAAAACTAGGTTTATCCTATTGTTTGCAATAGCGTTTTTGTTCGTTCCGTTTTCTTTCGCGGCAGAAGGGTGCTCGGACTTGTTCAGGTTCGACTACGCTTCAAGTGCAGTAATCCCGATTTTCGGGCGTGACATTTCTCCAGGAGGTTCGGTTCTCGCAGTCCGCTCGCTCAAGCCGACCGCTTTTCACATGGGCGGAAACGGTTTTTCTGAATACTTTTACGTGGCGCTGCAAGACCAGTACAACGGCGGAAAGAAAATCATGGCCGCCGGAGACGTTTTCTACAGGCACGAGAACGAAACTGGATTCAACAACACTTACTTCCAGCAGGCGACGCGAATGCCGATATATGCCGAGACCGGTGACGTTATAGACCTGGAACTCCAGTACGACTACGCGTTTTCGTACCAAGAGCGTTCGTATACGGCGAGCATACTGCGCGTTTCAGTTTCCAAGGCTAACGCGTTCGGCGCAGGGTTCGGCGTAGGCAGCAGCGTGATAGCTTTGGCCGACACTCTCGACGCGGGAGCGAAGGGATTCACCAAAGGCAGCGTTTTCCTCGAGACTAGCTCCGGGCTGATTTTGGTTCCAGACGGGCGAATCCGCTTCATAAGCAATTGCGTTCCGTCGTGCTCAGACAAAGATTCTGTGGACTATTACTATAATTCCACGTGCAAGTCCACTCTCACCGACGGGTCGGATTACTGCCTTGGGGAGAGCGAGCTGGTGGAATTCGTTTGCTCTCCGCAAAACTCTTGCGCCCCCAAGCAATTCTCGTGCCCGTTCGGCTGCGCTGAAGGCAAATGCGTTTCAGGAGCGAAAGCAACGTGCGACGATTCAGACGGCTTGAACATCGCGCAGCGCGGGAGGACTTCCGGCAATTACGTGAACGGCTCTAAATTCTCTTTCCTCGACTCTTGCACCGGAAGCACGAAAGTGCTTGAATACTCATGCACCGGTGACAAGGCATTGAGAAGCGAGACTATAGAATGCAAAGGCGGTTCGTGTGCAGACGGCGCGTGCGTGGCGATTCCGACCGTAGCAGAATGTTCTGATACGGATGGCGGGAGGAACTACGAGACTGCAGGCGTTTGCTCCGACTCCTCGGGAAGCTACGCAGACTCTTGCTCGCAAAATTCCGTGGTGGAGTATTACTGCGATGCCGGATATTGCAAGACAATAGTTTCGCCGTGCTCGTCTTGCGTGAAAAATGCTTGCACGAAAGAATCGCTTTTGCCGGCTTCGAACACGGTGCTGTTCGTAGGAGTAATAGTTTTGCTTGGCGTATTGGCGCTGGCGTGGTGGAAACTGCGCGGAAAGCCCAAGCACAAAGGATTGTAAATCCACGATAGGTTTGGAAAACGTCGGGCGCTTTTTTTTTATCTTTCCTTGAGGGCTTCGAGTTCGCTCAGCAAATTCCACACCATGGTGCGGCCGTGCATTGGCATGTTGATGTCGTTGCTTATCTCGTCCAACGCGTAAACCGCGCCGCTGACTGCCGTGGCGAAATCAGCTTCGTTCTCCAGCCGTTCTTTGGCGAGGGAAATGTTCGTGCGCACGTTGCGAGGAATGCTCGTGTCCTGCAACAGGGAATCCAACATGGGAATGAGTTTCTTCAATTCGGAATTGGCATTCTCCATGGTTTCCACCGTTTTCAGCACCGGAAATATAGCGTTCTCAATGGATAGTATTTCTAATACTCTGCGCAACCCTTGCTTTTAATCCCTTGCGCGAGATGGCGAAAAGCGGGCCCGCCGCGATTTCCGCAACCTTCTTTGGTGAAGCTTTCTTTCGCAAAGAAAGGTTCTTCGAACGCGGGGCCTTCCCCTTAGGGGGGGGACGCTCTATCCAGGCTGAGCTACGGGCCCACTCTGCGAATGCTCGTGCATGAGCACTCGCCTTTTTACAAAAGCTTGTGCTTGAGCATTCGCAAGCAAGCTAAACCGCTTTTCGCCGTAAGTCTTTTGATTCGGTTGGTTTTTATTTGTTTTTTGGATTCTCTTTTCATGGTTGCTGAAACCGCCGCTATTCCGATCGTCGAAATCGGCGTGATAGTGCTCGCCGCGCTGTTCTTCGGGATATTAGCTTCGCGCTTGCGCCTTCCAACTTCGGTCGGGTACATACTCGCCGGCTTTCTGCTAGGGCCTCAGGTTTTCCGTTTCCTCACTCCCAGCGAAGGCATTGCGCAGTTGTTCGGAGAAATCGGTTTGCTTCTCCTGCTTTTCTACCTTGGCTTGGAGCTGAGCGTAAAGAAATTCAAGGAAAGCGGCGGCTTCGCGGTAATAATGTCAATGATAGAAATGGCTTTGCCTTTCATTTTCGCTTTCTTGGTTGCGCTGGCGTTCGGCTTCGGGTTCGTCGAATCGCTGATCATAGGCGCGATGCTTACGGCCACGAGCACCGTAATGGTTTCAAAGTTCATGCTCGAACGGCGCATAGAAAAAGAGCCGGAATCCCGCTTGGCGATTTCCATTCTCGTGGTGGAAGATTTCTTCGCGATTCTGGTTTTGGCGTTTTTGTTCAGCATTTCAAACGCCGTTTCATTCAAACTGACCCTGCTGAACGGAGTGCTTTTCGTGGTCGCAATGCTTTTCGCCGTAAGCCGCGTCACGCGCTTCGTCTCCCGGTTTTTCGAACGCCACGGCAAGACGAGCGTGATGACGCTCTTCGCGCTCGGCGTGGGAATACTGGTTGCGTACTTCAGCTCGTACCTGGGGTTGACCATCGCGTTGGGCGCTTACTTCGCAGGCTTCGCGCTTACCGAAACGCCTTTCGGAGAACGGGTGAAAAAGGAAATAGGGTTCATGCGCGAGTTTTTCATACTGTTTTTCTTCGTGGGATTCGGCACTACCGTAACCACTCCCGCCGCAGGCTCGCTGTTGTTCGTCGCAGCGCTCGTCGGAGCGTTCATATTATCCAAGATAATCGGCTACTGCTTTTTCGGCGTCGCCCTCGGCCTCCCGCTGGGTTCGGCGACGAGGCTAGGCATGCTGATGATTCCCATTGGCGAGTTCAGCCTCATAATCGCCGCTGCAGCCGCGCCGTTCGTGCGCAACGCTGGAGAGCTAGTTTCAATCGCGTTTTTGGTTACGATAGTCTCTGCCGTGGTTTCACCCTTGCTTTTCGACCGTTCGAAGCAAATCGCCTCGTTCCTCGACGGGATTTTTCCCAAGCGGTTTAGGACAGCTGCTGGAGTGCTGGGAAAAGAACTGCATTCTTTAGAGAAAATATCGCAAAACCCCGCGCTGCAGGGTGAATTCTCTCGCTCGGTCGAAAGCTTTGCGCTGAATTCTGTAGTCGCATTGGCAATAGTCTACATGAGCTTTCTCGCGTCTTTCAACGTGGACTTGAGCTTCATCCCGTTCCTTCCAAAGCAGCTTTCCATAAACATTCTCATTCTTCCGCTCGTCTTCTGGCCTGTTTACAAGGCGATCAACGACTTGAAGTTCATCGCCTACTCGGCTGTTTCGCATTGGTCGAACTCGCATTTCCCTTACTGGCGAAGGCACCACGATGCTGGCGTGGCTGCGTCGGAAATATTCACGTCGTTCCTGCTTACGTTCATCGGCGCTTTCGCCTCCGCCCTTTTTTACTTCACTTTGCCCGAAATGCTTTTGGTGCCCCTGCTGTTCACCCTGCTAGCGCTGATGTACTTGAGCAAGAGCATTTACTCCTTGTTCGAGCAAGCCGAGGATTTGGAGTCGCTCTCGGGCTCTGGAGGGGCTGCAGATAAGGAAGTTTTGGCGCTCAGCAGGGAATTGCGCATGCGCGCGCAGAAACTCGCGCAGTTGAACGAAGAACGGGACAAATCAATGCGGGAAATCCGCGCTGCAGTAGGCGCGGGGAAAATGGCTAAAGCGCGTTCGGAACTGCAGCGCTTCAAGAAGCGCGAGGGCGCCATCATCCAAAAGCTCGGCGGCATCGAAAAGCGGCTTGAACGACGTGAGGTAGCCGAACTGTCGAAAGAAGAACTCCAGACTAAAAAAGCGCTGGAGCAATACTTCCTCAAGCAAGCGCCGCGCATCCTCGAGGAAAAGCGCAAGGCCTCCAAAAAGGCAGAAGGCAAGCGCGGGAATAAACGCTAATAAACTTGCCCGAGCATCATCCTATTCTGTGATGATAACGAACAACCGCTGACTTGTGATGAGGTTGATAGCGTCTGATGACATACCTTTTTCTTTCTCAAAGAAAAAGGTCTGTCAACCCCAAAAAGAAAGCAAAGTGCTTTCAACCCAAAAAGAAACTATTGATTCATGCACTGCCGGATTTTGGTTGAAGGACGGGTACAAGGCGTGGGCTACCGGGCTTTCGTCCAACACTCTGCGAGAGAATCGGGAATAAACGGTTTCGTGCGCAATTTGCGCGACGGGCGAGTGGAAATATTGTGCGAATGCGAAGAAGGCGTTTTGAACGATTTTTTGAGGAAGCTCGAGCTCAAGAGCGAGGGCTTCGCCGGCATCCATGTTGAAAAAATAACTGTGGAAAAAACGCCGGCGAAAGAGCGTTTTTCTTCCTTTGAAATCCGCTTTTGAATCGTTGTTCTCCAGCTTTTTCCGAATGGAATGCTTTTTATATCTCTAAACGACTTTTTTGTTATCCGTTTTCGTTCTGGGAGGGATAAAATGCATAAACGCGTATTTTTCGCCTTGTTTTCCATTCTCGTTTTCAGCGTGGCTTTCGCCGCCGCTTCAACCCCGACCCCGAAACCTTTTGAATACAACAGCATGATCGACTTTACGTTCAGCAAAGGTTCGGCCTACACGCTGCTGGACGATAACCTTGACAACAAGCTTTACTTTTCCACCCCTGCGAAAGACGTTTCAATCCGCTATTTCCAAGGCGGAAGCGAAGTGCGGGCGGTTTTGCATAACGTGGGCCGAATCGACGTCTGGCCGAAATTCAGTTCCATGCAATTCGATAACGAAAGCCAAAGTTCGTCCCTAGTAGTGAAAGCCAAGCGCACGACCGCGCAAACCCCTGTCCAGTTCCGGGCGGTTTTTTATGAAGGCAAGCAGACCCCGCCCTCACGGCCGTACGTGGCTCCGCCGATTACTACTCCAATAGAACCGCCGGTTCCCGGCGTTTCAGCAAGCCCGTCTTGCGATTTTGTTTACGGCGCGAAAACCAACGCCGGCGAAGTCGAAGGATTCAAGCTCAGCGAAAGAGGAAAGGCAAGCGAATTCAAGAGCGTGGTTTTCGGGCAGGACGAGAAAGTAGATTACTCTTACTTGTGGCCTTCGACGGAAAGCGTTGTAAAAAAAGTGAATGCAAAGAAAATCGAGCTTTTGACTTCAACGAAAGACGCGGCTTTAAAGAAGAACGAGGGAATTTCCACCGAATACTCGTTTTCCTCTCCGGTGCTGATGCTCGTTACTCCTGAAAACGGAAAGCAGTTCGTTGCAGCAGTCACGAAACTCACGTTCTCTTCCAAAGCAGGGTTGGAAACATCGGCTCAGTTCGGCTCGCCTGATTTCGGCAATTTCAAGCTGAATGTAGGCGCGGATTCCCTTGCGATAAAGTCGAGAGACAAGCCGTTTTCGCTTGATTTGACTCCGCAGCAGAAAGTTTCCTCGCTGTCCTGGGACCCGTCAGGAGCATCTTGCTACCAGGCTTACGTGCAAGGCAATCCTGTTTGGGTTAAAAACTTCGGTTTCGAAACCTCTCCAACTTACGTCGGCTCTCGCTCTGGAAACGCAGCCGGCTGTGAAAGCCAAGCCGGGCGTTGTGATGCCGATACAAGCGCGAAGTTCTACACCTTCAAGTTTCCCTCTAAAACTAACGTGACGCTCGAGTCTTGCAGCGTCCTTTCCGACAACCTGGAAGTCTCGAAAGGAAAACTGGGGGAAGTTACGCTTGAAACGGTTGCGATATTCCTCGAGCAGCCGAAAGTTGTTTTCAACGACAAGAAAGTCGAATTCCAATATTCCTTGAAGCAAGGCGATGAAAAGAGCTTTGCGCTGAACAACGCGCTCTGGAACGTAGTTTACGACCCGTCGTCTTTCGATTATTATCACGAACTCAACGCAAAAGGCGGAGTTCCTTCCTCGGTTCCGAGGCATGACGACGCAAAGTACACTCCTAAGAACTACTTCTGCCCGGCGCGGGACAAGAATTCCTTCTCCCTGTCGAACAGCGGCGATTACCTCGCGCGCTTGTGGATTGCGGGAACAGGGAAGAACGTGGTTTTGGAGGAAAAGCTGGTGCGCTTGGTCACTTCTGGAGAGAATTTCGGGCAGTTTTTGCTGACGTCTTCCGACGTCGCGCAAAAGAACTTCCAATTCAACACGAACAACCTTGAAGCGAAAGACGCTCCGAAATACCTTTTGTTCAACAACGTGTTGTACTCGATTTTCTCGATTTCTCCAGGCAGCCATGGTTTGGCAGCGAGTTTTCTTGCGAGAGCGAAAGAAACGTCAACCGGAAAATCCGTCTTGGAACTCGTGAACCCGCCGGCTTTCGGCGCTGTCGGAAAAATCCCTCTGAAAAACTTTTACTTCACGGGGTCAAAGATTTCTTTCGGCGAGAAGGCTAACAAGTTTGAAGGAATTGCTTTCACCGTGCTGCAGCCGAAGAGCGTGGGAGAACCCGCTGAATTGTGCGATTCTTCACTGTACGCTCCCGGAACGTCTGACAAAAAGTGTTTGGAAGCCGCGCCGTTCTGTTGGGGCGCGTACTTGGGCAAATACCGTTGTTATCCTACAGCGACCGGGAACGGCTTTGCAGCTGTAGACGCGTACGCGTGCAAGGGCGTTGCAATCAAGAGTTCCGACGGCAAGGTTTCTGAATACGGGACTGTTTACTTGCGTTATGCACCTGGAAAGGGCTATTGCTCGACCGGAGTGAGGGCGAAAGAGCTTCAAGCGCAGGGCGCTTGCGAGCCGACTTCTGAAAAAATTTCTTACGCGATAACGAAAGACGGCAAGACTGAAGACCATGCTGTAGAAGTTTGGGACTGCACTGCGGGAGACATTGCCGCATCGCGGGCTGAAGATGCTAAGACGAGCGGCGTGAGTGCAAGCGGAGGAAGAACCACGCCCGCAGGAGGCGTGACTGGCGCCGGAACAAGCGCGGCTGGCGATTCTAGAGACCGCGCGCGAGTGAGCGCGAAAACGCCGGCCGAGAAAGTCAAGGAATGCCGAAGCAAAGGCACGGGCTACGAGTGCAGGAACAAAAACGCTTGCGACACGGGTTCAATAAAGCCAGGCGTATGCCCAGGAAACGAGAATAACGTCTGCTGCAAGACTCCTGCTTACACCGCCAAGGAAAAACAATGCCTGGGCAAAACCATTCTCGAGTGTACCAAGGCCGCACTATCCACAATATGCAAGGTGCTAGACAACCTTTGCGTTCCAAGCGAAAGCGCTGCTGCCTCTCCTTCGCCTAAACCAACTGTAACCTCTCGCGCGGTCAAGCTCGTGCCTTCGGACAGGCTTTGCGAAACTTATTCGAGCAGCCAATGCCGCACGCAGAGTTTAAGGTGCGAGATTGCATACGCTGGAAGTGCAACTTACTGCACATCCAAAACTTGCTCGGAACTTTCAGTCAGCGATTGCCGCAAGCTTGCCGCATGTGAAGTTACGCATGCCGGCAGCAGCAGTTACTGCACTGCGAGAACTTGCAGTGAGCTTTCACTCAGCATATGCAGAGAGTATGATTCGTGCCAAGTGGTTAGCGC
>DATDSY010000126.1:0-10435 GCA_035291125.1 Candidatus Norongarragalinales archaeon | reverse complement strand
GAAAGACGTATACGCGGCTTTGCTCCTGCACAGTGCAGGCCAGCCTATCAGCGAGGAAAACGTCTCCAAAGTGTTGAGCGCGGTCGGCGTCAAGGAAGACGCTACTAAAGTCAAGGCGCTCGTCGCTGCTTTGGAAGGCGTTAACATCGAAGAGGCTGTAAAGCAAGCGGCTTTTGCGCCGGTTGCTGCTGCGCCCGCAGGCGAAGCCAAGAAGGAAGACAAGAAGGACGAGGTAAGCGAAGAGAAGAAGGAAGAGGAAGCCGCTGCCGGTCTTGCTGCATTGTTCGGTTGAAATTCTTTTTTTTTATTTTTCAACCGTTCAATTGCACAAACGGCTATTCCTACTGCTATTTCTAAAACAATTAAAAGCCCTCGGCTAGTATTTCTCTTCACATATGGATTTGAAAAAATTCGCAAGGTTTTTTGCCGTGTGCTGGGGCACGGCTACAAGCGCGCCCTTCGCCCTGATAAGCGGAGTTGCAGCGGTTGCGTTTTTTGCAAGCTTGAATTACGCATCGTTTGTCCTGGGCTCGATGTTTGCGCTGCTGTTCGCTACCAGTTCCTTGAACGTTTTGAATTGGTGGCATTTTGCGCACGGGAGGCCGGTTTTTCATCCTTTGCCAGTGAGTTTAGGGCTAACGATGGCAAACGGCTTGTTTTTCCTTATGTTCGGACTTTTTGGGCTGCTAGACCTGTTGCCCTTGCTTCTTTCAATCCCGAACCTGGTTTTCACTATCCTGGCTTGGAAAAAAATCATTTAAACGATTTTAGTGAAAAAAAAAGCTCAGCCCGCTTTTGCAGGCTGTCCAGGCAGGTCCATTATCCTGGTCTTGGGAACGTTCACTGGCGCGTTGATGTTAAGCGCAAACGCAAGCAGGGTTCCGACGCTGCTGGTGATGTAGTTTATCGCCATCAGCACTTCCTCTACCGTGCCAGTGGGGAATTGCTTTGTCTTCTTCCAGTCTTCCATGATTTTCTTCTTTTCTTTGTCGTCTGCTTCGACTTTGACCACGCCTTTGATGTTCATTTTCGCGAACTTAACCCTGTAGTCGGTAGTGTGGTCGAAGTGTATTTCCAGCCCTTTGTCGACTTCCTTCACGTCAGTAATCTGGATGCTTACATCGAAACCATCGAATTTTCCCTGGTCTAGCCTCTCCGCGCTTACGGAAATGACTCTCCCGCCGTTTATTCTCATGAAACCCAACCTCCATATTCAAGCTTTGCTTTGAAAGCGTCAGTTGCCGGTATTACTTTGGTGGAACGCGTTTTTATAACGTAACGGTGTCGCCCACTTTCATAACAACCGGCTCGGTTTTTGTTGAAGCGGAAACGCGTTTTGCGAATTCGTCAGCGTTAGCCTTGATTTTGTCGAAAGTGTTGTAGTGCATGGGAATGGCGTTTTTGGCTCGCATCCGCTTTAGCGATGTAACTGCGCCTATCACGTCCATTGTGAACGTGCCTCCGATCGGCACCAACGCAGTTTTCACGTCTATGTTGGCCAAGTCGTAAAAGTCGTAAGTGTCGCCCGCGTGGTAGAGCGTTTCGCCTCCCGCCGAAACCAGGTATCCTACGGGGTACGTGGATTGCGGGTGTTTTGCGGGCGTGACGCGAATTTGCACGCCCATGAGGTTGAACGTGTCGCCTTCTTCGACAGGCACGCGCGAGCGTGCCGGAACGTCCAGCAGCGCAAGGGTTTCTTCCGGCGCCACGACTTGAGCGAGAGTTCGCGATTGTATTACGCCCACGCTATAGGGGTTGCAGTGGTCGAAGTGCTCGTGGGTGATTAAAATCAAGTCGCATTTTGTGATTTGGTTAGGCGCGATGGCAGGAGGAACCAACCGCTCCAACTGCCGCGGGTGCGGGTCGAGCCACGGGTCAATCAGTATAGTGCTCCCTCCCATTTGAGCCAAAAATCCGGAGTGCCCGAGCCACGTTACGTTCATTTTTCCACTCTTCTTGCCCCTTGCAGAACAATCTTTAATAGCGCCCATCCGTTAAAAATCGTATGTCTTGGGGAGTCGTTTTCGGGCCGGGGGGAATACCCATCCAGTGCAAAGGCTCGAGCATGGCTGAAGGCGTGCATTGCACCAAGGAACTGGGGCTGGGTGCTATAGAATGGGAGCTGGTGCACGGGGCGAAAGTAAAGCAGGAAAGCGCGGAGAAAGTAGGGCTTGCAATCAAGGAAACGGGCTTGCGGCTGAGCGCGCACGCGCCGTACTACATTTCGTTAATTTCCCACGAGCATCCGAAGCGAAAGAAAAGCTACGAGTACATTCTCGACACCGCGCGGGCAGTGCATTACGCGGGCGGAGGAAGGGTAATTTTCCATCCTGGGTTTTACGGCAAATGGGACAAGAAGCAGGCTTTCGAGGAAATGAAGGCGGAATTCGAGTTTCTGGTTGGGGAAGTGAAACGCCAGAAGCTGAACGTGGTTCTTTATCCCGAAGTTACCGGAAAGCTTTCAGCGTGGGGTTCGCTTGAAGAGCTTTTGGAAATGCGTTCTCAAGTGAACGGGATAAGCTTGTGCATCGACTTTTCGCACGTGCACGCCCGCTCGCAGGGCGGCTTGGATTCGAAAAAGGATTTCGAGCGGGTTTTTGACTTGATCGAAAGCTACGGCAAAAAAATACTTGAAGAATTGCATGTACACTTCCAGAGCGTGCGTTACAGCGACAAGGGCGAATTGTCGCATTTGGAGATAAGCGAAGACAGCCCGCCGTGGAAGCCGTTCGTAGAGCTGCTAGTGGAGAGAAAGTGCAGCGGAACGGTGATTTGCGAAAGCCCGGTGCTCGAGGCGGATGCTTTGAGAATGCAGAAATATTATTCCTTGCTCACGCGCTGAGCGCCTTTGTGCCCCACTTTACCGCCCAGCGTTTTTTTATGACCAGTTTTTAAATTTGCCTTGCGTTATGGTTGGTTATGAACGTGAAAGCGTGGTCCGACCGTTTTGAGCTCAAGAAGGCGCCAAAGCTGGCTAGGGTGCTTACTGCCTTCAATGCAAACGTTGATGCAATGGTGTTCGGGCTGCACCAGCCTGTGAAAGCGCTGGCTTCGCTTTCGCAAACCGAGCTTGCGGAAATAGAGAAAAAAAGCGATTCTGAATTGAGGGAAATAAAAAGCCAGTCGGACTTTTTCTCGGCGTTGCTGCACTGCGTGAAGACGGGCAAGGCAATGCACTTGCACGCTTCGCAAGGAGTTTTCGACTGGATGGGAAGCGTTTTTACTGCTGACGAAACGAGAATCGGCGGGCAGGCGGGCATCATGGCAAACCAATTGTCCGCGTTCCACGATTTCGTTTTGACTTACTCTTCTTTGCTCTCTCCCTTGCAAGCGTCGTTTTTCGACCAGAAAGTGTGCTTTCCTTCTACGAGCGGGAAAAAGCTCGTGTGCCATCCGGCCAAGAAAGTAGCCAGGAAGGGCGATGCGACGAAGGTGAATTGGATTTTCGAGTTCAAGAATGGCGAAAAGCTCAAAGTGAAAAACGAATTCCACTCCCCCCGCTCGAACCGCTTGATAGTTTCTTCTCCAGCCCACTATACCCCGATTTTCGAAAACGTGGATGTCGCGCAGTTGGCAAAGCACGCTGGCGTGGCGATGCTTTCGGGCTTCCAGCAATTGCATTTGGACAAGAATTTGGGTTCGACGCTCAAGAAAATCTCTTCGCAAATCGCGGAGCTGAAGAACGCCAACAAAAGCCTGGTGGTGCATTGGGAGTTCGTGCCCATGGACGACAAGAAGACGGAAAAACAGGTTTTGCTGAGCGTGGGCAAGGCCGTGGACAGCATGGGGCTTAACGAAGTGGAAATAGCCGATGTGCTCAAGGCGTTGGGCGCGAAGAAAGAGGCGGACAGGCTGGACAAAATAGAAAACGCTTACTCGCTTTACTTGGGCGGGAGAAAGCTTTTGGAAATGCTTAAGCTTGATCGGGTGCATTTGCACAGTTTCGGTTTTCAAATCGCGGTGTTGCGCAATCCCTATGCCGTAGACGTGGAGAAAGCGCGCGACGCGCTCGTCTTTTCTTCAGTTATCGCCGCGCTAAAGGCGCTTAAGGGCAGCTCTTTCGTTTCAAAGAAAGAATTCGAATCGCACGCGCTAGTGCCTTCTGAAACGGGATTGAACCAAATCAGGGCGCTGGAGGGCGGGCTGGATGAAGAGCGGGTCAAAAGGTTTTCGTCCATGGCGCGCCGTTCGCTGCTGGAAAGCGGGATTTTCGAGCTGAAAGACCACTACGTGATAATCGTTCCGTCGCCCATAGTACAGCCGAAGAGCACTGTTGGTTTGGGAGACGTGATTTCGAGCATGGCTCTGGCGGCAGAGAGAGGCTGAGCTTGGTGCTTAAGCTTTTCAACTCGCTTTCTTTGAAGAAGGAATCATTCAAGCCTCTGCACGGCAAAAACGTTTCGCTCTATTCGTGCGGCCCGACCGTTTATGATTACGCTCACATTGGCAACTTTCGGGCGTATTTGTTTTACGATTTGCTTCGGCGTTGGGTGAAGCACGAAGGCTTCGCATTGAAAAGCATAATGAACATTACCGACGTTGACGACAAGACCATCCGCGGCGCCCGCTCGCAAGGCAAAACCCTTTCGGAATACGCGCGCTTTTACGAAAAAGCGTTTTTCGAGGATTTGAATGCGCTGGGAATAGAAAAATACGACGCTTACCCGCGCGCTACGGAACACATTCCACAAATGATTTCGCTGATTGAAAAGCTTTTGACTAAGGGCATAGCGTACAAGGGCGAGGATGGAAGCATTTACTTCAAAATATCGTCTTTCAAAAACTACGGGAAGCTCTCTCACCTTGATTTGAAGGGTTTGAAGGCGGGCGCG
Source organism: Candidatus Norongarragalinales archaeon (assembly GCA_035291125.1). GTDB lineage: Archaea > Micrarchaeota > Micrarchaeia > Norongarragalinales > Norongarragalinaceae > UBA10210. The sequence goes on along the minus strand of DATDSY010000126.1, from coordinate 5,603 downwards.
AGCGGGAGAGTGGGTGCGGACGAGTACGACAAGGAAAGCGTTTCTGACTTCGCGCTGTGGAAAGCGTGGACTGCTGACGACGGCGAGGTTTCTTGGGGCGCCCCGTTCGGCAAAGGGCGGCCCGGATGGCATATAGAATGCAGTGCCATGTCGATGCAGTATCTGGGCGAGTCGTTCGACATTCACACCGGCGGCGTGGATTTGAAGTTTCCGCACCACGAGAATGAAATCGCGCAGAGCGAAGGAGCGACCGGAGTTCGGTTCGTGAAATGCTGGCTGCACAACGAGCATTTGTTCGTCGAAGGGCGAAAGATGTCAAAGCGGTTCAAAAACTTTTACACTTTGCGAGACGTCCTGGCGAAAGGATACTCGCCAACGGCTTTGCGGTTGCTTTTGCTTTCCACGCACTACCGTTCGCAGTTGAACTTCACTTTCGAAGCGCTGGATAATGCCGAGAATACGGTGAAAAAACTGGGGGAATTTGCGTTCCGCCTAAACGGCGTGAAGGGCGGGAAAGGCGCCAGGGTTTTGGATTCTGCTTTGGCTCGAGCGAAAAAAAGTTTTGCCGGTGCGTTGGACGACGATTTGGACGTCGCAAACGCGTTGGCCGCGGTTTTCGATTTCGTGAAGGAATTCAACAAGGCGGTAGACGAGCAAAAAGTTTCCGATAAGCAGGCTGTGGAAGCGCTGGAGTTCTTGAAAGAGTTCGACTCGGTTTTCGGAGTCGTGGATTGGCGCGCTTCGCGCGAAGTTTCGCTGGACGCGGCAATAGAAACGCTTGTTGAAGAAAGAGAGCTTGCAAGAAAAAAGAAAGACTTCAAGCGTGCCGATGAGATTCGCGCTTTGCTCAAGTCCAAGGGAATAATCCTGGAGGACACGCCCAAGGGCGTCGTATGGAAGAACGCGTGATTTTTCCGCTCAGATTTTGTAAACCGTGTTTCCATTGTGGACTTTCTGCAGGACTTTCAGCCCCACCGACACGCCCGCCTTTGCTTCCGCAATCTTGTCGTGCCCGATTTGCAGCGAGTCCGCAATTTGCTCCAGAATCCGTTGTCCGGTCGTGGTTTCCACCGCAATCTTGTCTCCCGCGGACAAGGGCGCAGTCAGCTTCACTACAGCCACTCCCAAGCGGTTGTAGTAATGCTCGACGCTGCCTATTTTCTTTTTCTCCATTGCCCCACCCCTGAAAAGCATTTCTGCGGTGGGTCGTTTAAACCCGCCGGGCGGTTTAAAAGATTTAAATACGCTGGAGAAACTCGGACGAGATGTATATTTTTATTTTAATCCTCTTGGATGCTGTCTCTATATGCTTCTTTCATCTCTGTATAGATTTTATTTATTCTTTGTCGGGCGTCTAAGGGTAGTTTTGAAAACCTATCTGCATATTCTCTGCGCAACTGCTCGGTTTGCGGTCCAAACTCTATTTCATGTCCGCTTTGTTCTATGTCAAATCCATGACTTGTGCCTATAATGTTTAAATCTGGCTTTTTTGAAAGTTTTTTTCTTAGTATAGTCTTGCTTCTTAAAACAGTTAGAACTGAATACGCTGCCACGTAGCTTTTTGGGACTGCGATTGTGCCGTCTGGTCTCCTTTCGATGTTTTTATAGAGCCCCGCTTGAACATTGTAGCCGTGGTTCGAATCTAGAGGTATTATTTCGTGGCCCTTGTCTAACGCGGCTTTAATTAGTCCTATTTGCCAAGCGGCTCTAGCCGATTGTTCTCTAGCTTGTGGCGTAGCCCGGTTGTCCCGAATCCATTTTCTGAGTTTCGCCGGCTTCGTTAAAATTTCGTGCAGTATTTCACTTTGGGCTCCATAGTCTCTCGTCTCTATAATCGTCTTTACCTCATTCAAGTTCTTTTTGGTAATTTCAAAGCCTATTTTTGATCCTGGCGGTAAGCTTTTTATTTCTCGCAACGCCCGGTCAAAGAACATGCTGAATGCGGTGTGTGGACCTGCAAGGATTCTGGAGAATGTTTTCACTATGGATTGTTTGGTTGAAGTGCTTTTTAATCTTCGAGTCTGGCTGTTTATAGTATGCCGCTTTGCTGGAGGACCATCATTTCCTCGCGAGAGATTTTCTCGCCCGCCTTCAGCCGATCGTAAATGGCTTTCGCCTTGTCTTCTATTTTCCTTTGCTGCGCCTGCATCCTTCGCGCTTCATCGCGCATTTCCCTCTGCCTTTCCTCCATCTCGTGAAGCTTGCGTTCTCCCACTACCTTCACGAGCTCGCCGTGCTTTTCAACTGCCGCGCCTTCCTTCTCCTTCAGGAGTTCCATGGTTTGGGAAAGGCTTTGCTGCAATGCGTTTATTTTCTTGCTTTCCGCGATGAGGGCGTCATGCGAAGCCTGCGCTTTCTTGGAATGCTCGAACGTTTTCTCGTGAAACCCCTTTTCCTGCTCTATGAGCTTTTTGAGCTTGTCGCGCTCGGCAGAGTATTCCTTCAAAAGCTGCTGGAAGCCTTGCGCCTGCGGCATCTGCTTGAGCAGTTCTTTTATTTTCTTGGACAATTCCCTTTCTTCCCTGGCGTTCAGGTCTTCAGTCTGCTGGAACCACTCCATGCGCTCGATTTCCTCTTGGATGGCCGCGGGATTGCGCCCCGAGCCTTCGGAGCGCATTTTGCCGCGCATTTCGGAAAGCTTTTGCTTTGAAGCGGTGATTTGGTCTTTCAGCGAATCGCGCTTTTTGCGGAATTCGTTTGCAAGAGCGTTTTCCTTGTCGCGCAGGGTTTTGAGCTCGCTTGCCTTGGCAAAGTGCGCGCGCAGCTGGCTTATCTTGTCGCGGTTGTCCACTGAAATAGTCCGGACTTCCTTTCTCGCCGAATCGCGTTCTTGCTTGAGCTTGACGACGTCCATTTTCTACCACGCCTTGCCCCTTTCTTTTGCGACGCGTGCAGAACGAAGTTCTGCAGCGCCCTTCGGAAGCGTTTCCGCTTCCGAACTGGAAAGAAAGGTGCGCTGGCACCGCGCCAAAGAAAACATGTTTTCAACTTTTCAATATGTCGAATTGGGCTTTTCGTCCGGCGGGAGTTCGAGCTCTATTTCGGTGATTATCTCGTCCAACTCCGCCCTCTGCTTTTCCAGCACTTTCTTTATCCTGCGGATGCGCTTTTCGTTCAGCGCGATCTCGCGGTATTTTCTCGCGGCTTTGTTGAAGTGCTCTATGCTGAGCGTGAAGTACTCTTCCTCGTTCATGGTTTGGGCTATGCCGCCGAGTATGGTTCCGAGAAGCATGTTCGCCTGGACTTTCACGTCGCGCTTGATTTGGTGGGGGTTTTTCATGTTCTGCTTTATTATTTTCACTACGCGAGCGTTCGGGAACGGAAGGTTTTCGCTTTCCGCCTCTTCATCGCTCAGCTCTTCGCCTTCGATTTCTTCGGCGGGAACTTCTTCTTGTTTCAACTCTTCTTCAGCCATTTAAAACCACCTTGGAACATCGCTTTTGAGAATAGGATTGTACCGCAAAACTAGCGAAAGAATTAGGTTGAAAGCAGTTAAAAACCCTTTTTGCAGCATTATTTTTGCTCGTCGAGATATTGCTTTATGGCATTTGCCCACCCTGGTTTTAAGGCATAGGCGGGCTTCGCCGGGTGGATGATTTTTTCGATTTCACTCTTCTCTTGCTTTTTAATTAACCCGTACACTTCGATTATTTGAAGGCTGTTCGCCTTGTCGACCGTACTCCAAAAATCGTCGAGTTCCTTATTGCTTAGCTTGGAGTTGTTGAGGCTTTCAACCATTCCTTGGAATGTGTAGTCTATCGGTTCTCCGTCTGGTGTTGTGAAATGCCTTCGCAGAATGGAAATTTCATTCACGCTTATCCTTCCTTGGTTTATGTGTCTCCTCAGCTCTTCAATCATTTTTTCACCGTTATAGGAAAACTACGTCTTCGAAGCGCACGCCGAAGCGCTTGGGAACGTATATTCCCGGCTCTATCGTGAACACCATTCCCTTGGCGAGCGTGACGTCTTCCAGGCGGAAGCCGTCGTGGACGTTCAATCCCAGGCTGTGCCCCAGGGCCAGCCCTGTTTTCTTGAACGAGTGTTTTCCGAATCCGTATTCATTGATGACTTTCTCGGCCGCGTGCGCAAGTTTTTTGCCGTGCACGCCCGGTTTTGCGATGCGCTCCGCCGCTTTCTTCGCTTCGCGCACTGCCTCGACCGCATCCTTGATTTCCTTGCTTTTGCCCCAGTGTTTCGTCGTGCTGTAGTCGCCGTGGTAGTGCGCGCAAGTTGCGCCGCAGTCTATCAAAATCATGTCCTTGCACTTGTCCTGCGAGGGAATGGCGTGCGGTATGGCGTTTTTGGGTGCTGTCGCAACTATCGGAGGGAACGAGTCGAGGGCGAATCCTTTCTTTCTGCAGGCGTATTCGAGAAAGCCTGCGATTTCGTTTTCGCTACGCCCTCCGAACCCGTGTTCTTCGGCTTCGCGGACGCACTCCTTCGTGATTTCCTGCGCCTTGCGTATGAGCTTTTTCTCTTGTGCGTCCTTCAGCGCCCTCAAGCCTTCCAGTTCTGCCGCGTAATTTTCAACGTGCAAGCGCGCTTTTTCCTTCAAGAGCCTGAAGCCCACCCTGCTTGCGTCAGTCGAAAAGTCCAAGCCCACGCTTTCGACCTTGCGTTTTTTGAAAAGCTTTTTCCAAAAGTTTTTCGCGTTCTTCAGCGGCATGGTTTCGTCGAACTGTGGAAAGCTTTTTTCCCGCAGATTTTCGGCCGTGAACGCGACTGAATAGTCTCGGGTGACGTACGCGAGGAACGGTTCTTCGCTTCCCGAGTAGTAGTACGCGTTCGCCTCGGAGTGAGAGAATTGCGCTAGGACTATGCAGTCAACGCGCATTTTCTTTTGCAGTCTCTCCATCCTCTCCTTGAAGCCGAACATTCCCGAGCACCCGCAAGTCTTTTATTCGCTTAAAATCAACTCAATTAACTTTTAGGTATTTTGTCTATTGCTATTTAAGATGAGGTGGGTGTTCGCATGAAAATTTCGGAATTGACTCCTGGCACTGGAAACGTAGAGCTTGAGGCTGAAGTGGTGGGAATAGAAGCTCCGCGCGAGCTCAACAAGAACGGGAGGCCTTTGCGCGTGGCCAACGCAACAATCCGCGACGATTCGGGCACGATTTCTCTCGTGTTGTGGAACGACGCTATAGACAAAATCCAGGAAGGCAGCAAAATCAAGATTACGAACGGCTACGTCAACACTTGGCAGGACAAGATGCAATTGACGCTCGGAAAATTCGGCAAAATGGACGTTTTATAGAAAGATGAGAAATTGCGTCACGTGCAGAAGACAAGCTTCTGCGATGTTCCACGTGCATTCTCTTTTCTAAACCCTTTCCTTTATTGCGCTTCTTCTATCCTTGCGAGGCTGTGAACGTTACTGTCGAAGTTTTAGCTGCAGCGGCTTCGCCCGTCGGGACTGTGATGTAAATTGATACTTTGGCGTAGTCGTTTGCGTCGCTGAAGTTGAGCAGGCAGAGGGCGTACGTGGATGAGCTTAATGGCATGGTTACCCAGTTGTTGGCTGCGACAGAACACAAGTCCCTGAGGGAAGTGTTGCCTGTGGTGTTGGTGGCGTTGAATTGGTAGTTGCTGTTGTTTCCTGA
>DATDSY010000125.1:0-5161 GCA_035291125.1 Candidatus Norongarragalinales archaeon | reverse complement strand
GAAGTAACCCCGCCTTGTTCTGTGACAATTGCAGCCGCCTTTTTCATTGCCGGGACTATGTCCGGATTCGTCGCTATTGCAACGAGAATGTCGCCTTTCTCCATTTTCGGCAAGTCTGCGGGGGACAAGATTATTTTTACTCTTCCTTTCGCAAACCCCAGAGACGCGCATTGTCCTTTGAGTTCAACCATCTCTGAAGAAATTTTTTGCACGGTAGAGTCCTCCAGCTCCTTTGCTTCTTCTCCCAGCAGAATTGAATCGAAGCCTTCCTCGCAGTACAAAACGCAGAACTTTTCCCGCTCCTTGAGCGCATCCAAGTCGAAGCTTCCTTCAAGCAAAAGCCGTTCGTATTCCCGCGGGAGCATGAACCTCGCCTGGTCAAAGGTAATGCCGAACCGCGAGGCGATTTCGCGGAAAACCGAACGCATTTTGTACAACGCGCGTATTTGCGCGTAACGCCTGTACAGTTTCGTGAGCATGAAATTGCCGAAAGCGCCGAACAAGCGCTCGTGCTTTTCGTCCAAACGCAATTCAGCCGCAAGCCTTTGCTTTTCCTTGCACCTGGCTTTCAAATCTCCGTCGACCGCTTCAAACTCCAACGCAGGGGATTTGCCTTGCTTGAGGTACTGCGAAAGTTGGGAAGCGAAATCCTCCAGCGAAGCTGGCTCTTCCACCCACAATGCAGTTACGGGCGCGTAGCGAGCGTGGTAATCCTCAAGCATTTTCCTTGCAGGGTTTTTCATCAAACGCACTATCTCCGCAGGCTGCCGGTGAAGGAAAAGCTCTTTGTTGAAAGGGTCGTTTTCTATTTCGATTGCAATTCTCAAAAATTCTTGGTGCTGCAGCGCGTCCTTGCTTTTTTCGCCTGGCGAAGTCAGCGTGACGAACCACGAGTTCACCAACTCTTCCGAATCGGTTTTTGTCCTCAAGTATTTTTTCAGCAGGTCGGTCAGTTCCGGGTGGAACATGTCTGTTGCGTTGGGAAGCCAACCCCACTCGTAGAATTCCGTGTGCAGCCCGACGTGCTCGCGGATGATTTCCCACAATTCTGCATTCGTTTTTTTTGACAAGTCGGAGGGAATGCTTTCTGCGTGCTTTTCCAGGGCGTCTGAAACGCGCACGATGTTTTCGTTTATCTCATCGCCGTAAGACGGGTTTGCGTCCATCTTTTTAACTAGGTTAAGGGCGAAATCGAGCGCGTTTTTCCTTCCGTAGTAAAAACTCATGTCTTTTCCTTTGAATACGGCGAGGACTTTAGAGTAGTTCATTCCGCAGCTTTTTCGCATGTCGTTTACGAAAGACCGCAGCCAAACCTGGCAGAAAAAAAAGTCTATGTTCGGCACTTCTTCCGCCAAAAGCCAGTCGTCCCCGTCGTGCAAATGCTTCTGCTCCATGCAAAAAGCTTGCGCTCACGCGCACTAGCTATTGCTGCCGTTGCAAGGCGGGTGGTTTAAAAGCGAGGAGGCCGGCTGAGCATGCTTCCGAACAGGTTGAGCAGCTTGCCTTCGGCCTTGCGCAAATTTTCCGAAAAGGTTGAGGGGGAAACGTCTGCAAGTGCCGCAAGGTCTGCGATGCTCGTTTTTTTTGGAAGGGAGTAATAGCCTTTGAGTGAAGCGAGGGTGAACGCATCCCGCTGTTTTTCGGGCAGGCGCTCTGTGACAAGCTTGAAGTTCAAGAAATCTTTCGAGTTGAACAAACCCAGAGCGTCGTTGCTTTCAAGGCGTTTTTTCGAGCGCAGCCAGAATTCCGTGTCGTCTTTCATGAGGCTGGATAAAGCGCGCAAGTCGCGCAGGGAAGGGACTATGACCGTAACCGAATCCCGGTCGCCTTTGGTCATCGCCGACAAGGGAGTGCTTTTGGTTTTCATTATTTTGGAAACGATAAGCGAATCGTGGTCGAAAGCTATTTTGGCCAGCGCCCACGACTTGGTTTTTTGTATTACGGTTAGCTTGCGCACGTGCGGGTTTTTCGACAGCGAGGCGGCGAAGCGCGCGACGTCTTCCGCCTCGAGTTCGAACAAGCCTTCTTCCACGGTTTTGGTTGAATAGAGAGTAGAAAGCAAAACGACTTTTCCGCCTTCGTTTTTCTCGGCGGTTTCAATGCACCAGCACGGGTGAACGTATTCGATTTCCACGAGCACGGGCGAATTAGATTTCACAGAAAACTTTTGGCTTCAATGCTATTAAAGGACTATTTTTCTTACCAAGCCATTAGTCGCGTCAACTTCAACCAAATCGCCGTCTTTCAGCGCTTTCGTCGCGATTTTCGTTCCCACGACGCACGGCACGCCCAACTCTCGCGATACTATCGCCGCGTGGCTCAACAAACCCCCTTCGTCAGTCACAATCGCAACCGCCCTTTCCATCGCAGGCACGAACGCCGGGACAGTCGCGGCTGCAACGAGAACGTCGCCCTTCAGCACTTTCGCCAGCTCCATCGCGCTCGACAGTATTTTTACAGTCCCCCGCGCTTTGCCTGGAGAAGCCGGCTGTCCCTTGAACTCGGTCAAATGCGAGTAAGATTCTTCACTCGGCTTTTGCAGCAAATAGTATTTTTGCAGCTCGCCGTCCACCAAAACCTTAATCTCGCCGTGCTCCAAAACCAAAGCGCTGTCTTCATACCGTTCCAACGCTTCTTTCTTCAACGAGTCTGAAACAAACCCTTGCGAAAGCGCTTGCGTTATTTCCTCCACGCGCAGTTCGACCAGTTGCGCGTAGGAAATTCCCAGCCTAGCCGCAATTTCGTTGAAAAGCGGAAGGCACTTGCACACGCAATAGCTCACGCTCTCGTCGTAGTAATTCACAGTAAATGCGACTTGCTTGAACGTTTTCACCTTAAGCCTCTCGCTTTCGGAAAAACCCAGCGAATCCATTATCCGCTTGCTATCATGCTCAACACCCTTCTGGAGTTCCAGCTCCCCAGTTTTTTTCTCCAGCCCTTCGTCCAGCAAATGCTTGGCCCTGCCTTCGAAATCTTTTTCCGAAAACGGTTTCCTGTAAAAATAGTAGAATCCCAAGTGGCGGAATTTCGCCGCATGGTCCGAAAGCATTTCTTTCACGCGCGCGTCTTCAAACCCGCTTTCGCTTTGCTTCGCCGCGATCGCGATTCCCAGCAGGCTTTCCTGTTCCAAGCGCGTTTCGCTGAACTTGTCGGCGTTAAGCAAGACCTTGAGGAAAGCGTTTTGCTTCACTACGTCCGGCTCTCTTGCCGCGACTGCAGCCTTGATGCCTTCGGGGTAAAAGCGGTTGAGTATAGTATAGCCGTAAGCGTAGCCGTTCGTGGATTCGTAAGAGTCGGCCCAGCTTTCCAGCGCTTGCGCCAGCGAAGCGTTGTCTGCATTGCCCCACGCTTCCCGTGCAAGCGCGTCGGCTTGCGCACGAAACGCGTCAAGCGCTTTCTCGAACTCAAGGTAAGATTCAAGCAGAAACCCTTCGCCGCGCAATTCTTTTTCATTCAGCGCGTCGGCCCAAGCTTGCAGTTCGCTCGCGGAGAAGTGCCTTGCGCCGTCCATCTGGCGGAATGCAGTTGGGTCGAAGTCTATGCCGAAAGATTCGCTGACGAGTTTTTTCCTGAAAGTTTCGGCGAGCATGTCGACCAGCAGCACCGCGTGGTTTCTGCCCCTGCGCGCCTGCTCTTCCCAAACCGTTTTTTCTTCCAATCAAGACACCCGGCGGATTAACCCTTTGTTCGCGTCCACTTCCACGACGTCCCCGTCCTTGAAAGCGCGGGTTACTATTTTAGTGCCCACGACGCACGGGATTCCCAATTCCCTTGAAACGATTGCCGCGTGGCACGTGATGCCTCCTTCGTTCGTGACTATTGCCGCTGCTTTCTTCATCGCTGGAACGAGGTTGGGATTGGTTGCGGGTGAAATCAGAATGTCGCCTTGGTTCATTTTCGCCATGTCTTCCGATTTCGCGACAAGCTTTACCACTCCCCGCGCGAAGCCCGGGCATGCGGGAGTGCCCTTGAGTTCGTTCACGCCCACGGCGGATTTTTCTTCCACCAGCGCAAGGCTCTCGCCGATTTTCTTTCCAACCAGAATTTGCTCCACGCCGTTTTCTGTCAAAAGCACACAAGAGTCAATGCGCGTGTCGAGCAAGGCTTTGCTTACGCTCGCGCCTTGCAGCGAGCCTTTCAGTTCCGCTCGCGTCATGTGCTTCACTTGCCTTACGCTCAATCCCAGGCGCCTGCCCATTTCGCCGTAAAGGCGTTCGGCGCAGCGAGCCGAAAGAAAAACTGCGTCCTTGCGCAGGCCTTTGAGGAACGAAAAGGTTTTGGCAACGCCAAACCAGTAAACTTCTTTCTCGCCCAGCCGCAGCTGCAGCACAAGCCGCTCTTGGTTTTCCTTCAGCTCTTTTTCCTTGCGCTTCAATTCCGACAGCTTTGCGCTCGCGCTATCGCCTTGCTTCAGCTCGCTCTTCAAAAGGCCGAGGAAATAAGCTTCGTCCAAAATCACTGGGCCGTCGTAGTGGAATTGCATCCAGTCGTACTTTTCCACGTGCGCTTGCAGCGCGTTTTGGAATTCGGGGAAAGAACAGGGTTTAGCCTGCGCGTGATCATACGCGTCTTGCGAAAGAGTTTTTTGCAGCCCGTCGTTTTCCTGCGCCATGCGCAGGAGCAAAAGGAAGTCCTCGTCCTGCTTTTGCATTAAGCTCTTTTCGTTTGGAGTAACCAGAGTGTTGAACGCTTGCGCAACGGTAGTGCTTGCCCCCGTCTCCAGGAGTTTTGCGTCAAGAATTGCCGTGAGCCTGTCGCTCAAGTAGTTCGACTCGAAATCCGGCAAATTCACCATGTGCCCGAAAACGTTTAGTTCGACGTTTAGGGAGAAAAGCTTGTCGAAAGCAGCGTAAAGCGCTGCGTTTGAATAGCTGGAAAAATCCTCGCGCTTGAGGAAAAGCGAATAGTCTTCAAATTCTTTCGCGGAACGCCTTTGCCCTTCGTCGATGCTCTTGAAAAAAGCGGGGTCTTCGAGTTTTGCAAGCGCTTCCTTCGCCTGCGCTTGCCACTCCCCGCTTTCGAGAATGACTTTCCACCCGCCTTTCTCGAAAACGCCCACCCACGTAAGTTTCCTGCCGTTTATCAGCGGAAGGCACTCGCGAGTAGCAGCGACGGCATATGCGCTGCAGTGCATGAGCGGCGAAACGCCGTACTCTTCAGA
>DATDSY010000124.1:0-4378 GCA_035291125.1 Candidatus Norongarragalinales archaeon | reverse complement strand
TTGCGCTTGTCCTCCTAAATCCACGGAAAATTCTCCACTCTGCCCCGACGCAGCCTTCCACCACGAAGTTCCGTCCTTTGAAATTTCGAGGGAAACTGTTCCCCGGGTGTTTATGGTGATATTCGCCCATGCGGTTGCCTGAGAAACGGGGGCAGCGCATTTGAAGTGGTAGGTGATGGTTGCATTGACTGGTTTTCCTTCGAAACTTCTTACGCTCAAATTGTTCGGCGACCACACCAAGCTTCTGAAGCCGGTTCCGTTTGTACTGTTGACTAGCGTATTGCGCCAGAACCCGTCGTTGTAAGAAGGAGAGCCGTTAGTGCACGGGAGTGGTATTGCTTCGCTCGACCACAATTGCTGCGAATCAAAGCCGCTATAACCAACAGGCAAGTTCCTAGCCCTTTCCATTAGCCTCAAAACCTTCGCATTCATCTGCACTTGCAAATCGTAATCTTCTTGCGACGGAAAATACGCCGGATGTTCCATTCTGAAGAATGGAGTGTGGTATAACGCGGGGGGAATGCACGGCGCTACATTGCCTTTGGGGCACGCATACCAATAGAATGCGGTAGGAAGATTGAATTCCAAATTCGTATTGAACTGGTGTTCCATCAAGCCAAACATGTTTTCAGGATACGGCTGTACGTTGGGAAAACTGGTCTCATTGAATTGGTCTGGCCTTGCTGTTGCAGCCCAGATTTCGGTAATCACGGGCTTTCCAGTAATCAAATATTTCTGAAGTATTAGCCTGTAAGGGTCGTTTCCTGCTTTGCACCGCGAATGGGGGCACGTGTTATTCGCTAATCTCAATTCTTCTACAATCCAGCCGTCGGCAGCCGGAAAAACTCCGCCATAAAAATCAGGAACAGGATTTCTCGCAGTAAGACGATAATCGTACCATTGATAGATTTGCAATGAAGGATAGCTGGCTTTCGTCCCTTTGTAAAGTCCGTCAAGCACTTTTGCAATATTAGGGTTGGCTGCAACCCAGTTTTCTTCTCCCAACGTTATTCCATATAAATCGTCAACCTTGTCTCCGATCTTTCCTAGTATGTAGTTGACGCTCGCCTGATATTCGGAAATATCGCTTAACTGCGTGTCAACACCAATCTGTTCTGACTGGCTATTCCAGAAATAAACCCTAAGCAAAATCCTCCTTTGTGGAGTCATGAGCTTTCCCGAACCTATCTCTGCCTTCAGGTTTTCTATATAACCATCCAATTTGGCGAGCTTAGTTTCATTTTCCAGAATATCCTTGTTTGCATTTATTGAAGTCCTGATAGTGAAAGTCATGGGCGAAGTCCTAAGATAGAATTCAGCCGGCCCGGGGTCGGAGCCCGTTTTCTTCCAAGGCGTAGGGCCGTAAATTCCGCTGTCCCTTCCCGTCAACTCGCCGCTTGCAAAAGAAACGTCATCGAAATAAACAGGCGCATTTGCATCATTGGGCTTCACTGCGTACAAATAAACTATCCACTTGTGGGTGGAGTTGATTGTGCCGCAACCGTCCTGCATCGGGATTTTCAGCTGGTGGGATGCCTGCAGCCAAGCTCCAGTCCCGTCGTAATCAGTGTAAAAGAATTTTCCAATTCTTTTGCAAGTTGAATCGCGCCAACTGTAATCTGAAATACCGACCCTTATTTTTGCCCCTTCCGCAGTTTTAGCCCATGCATTCAAGGAATAAAGTTTCCCCGCCACTAAGGACGATGAAGCATATTGGTTCGCATTGGCACGCTCGGCATTATTCAAAACAATTTTTACGCATTGGCCAAGCCTGCATTCAGAAGAGGAGATTTCAACGCTTGCCCCAGTGCCTTCCTCGAAAGCAAAATTCCAAGGGATTTTTCCCGCTTCAAAATTCCCGTTCTTCAACAGTTCTACTGCAGAAACGGAAGCAGAAAGCAGTACCAGGGCTATAATCGATGACAGCAAGAAATTCATTGAAATGAAAAACGAGAGCTGAAATAAAAACGCGCCTGTTTTTCTCAGGGCGTAAGCCGGTTGCGGTCTCGCGGGAACAACGCGCATTCGCGAATGTTCGAGCGGTTGGCGAGCTTCATGCACAAGCGTTCCGCGCCGATACTCCAACCCGAGTGGGGAACAGCGCCGTAACGAAACGCATCAACATACCATTCGAAATCTTCTGGCTTGAGGTTGCGCGCCTTGAGCTGGGCCACGAGAACGTCCGGGTCGTGAATCCTCTGCGCGCCGCTCGCGATTTCCAGGCCCTTGAAAACCAAGTCGTACGATTTCGATACCTTCGGATTTTCCTCGAGCGGCATGGCGTAAAAGGCCCTTGCCAGGGTAGGCCAGCGGGTGGTGAAGAAAACTTCCGCACCCAAGATTTTCGGCAGTTGCGAGTCTGCTTCCTTGGGAATGTCCTGCCCCCAACCTATCTTGAAGCCTTTCTTGTCCAGCTTTTCCAGGATTTCGTCGTAAGTAAAGCGCGGCACGCGCTCTGGAACTTCGTACTCCGCGCCCAAAAACTTCAATTGCGAAGCGCAGTTTTTCTTTACGCTTTGCAGTATATGGAGGAAAAACTCTTCCAAATAGTTTATTGCCTGGTTGTCGTCGATGAAAGCACATTCAATATCCATCTGGGTGCTTTCGTTCAAGTGCACGGTCGTATTGTGCTTTTCCGCGCGGAATACAGGAGCGGTCATGAAAACGCGCGTCATTCCCCCTAACACCGCGAGTTGCTTGTACAACTGCGGGCTTTGGGCGAGGAAAGCTTTTTTCTCGAAATACTTGACTTCAAAAACGTCCGTTCCACCTTCGCTCGCGCTTTCCAACAGCGTGGGAGTGTTTATTTCCTGGAATCCCAATTCCAAAGCCTTTTCGCGAAACGCCTTTTGCAATTCTCCGCGAATCTTGAAAGTAGCCTGGGTTTCCAAACGCCGCAAGTCAACGCTGCGGTTGTCCAAACGCACGTCAATGTCCGCAGGAACTTTGCCGGTAAGCTCGAAAGGCACTTGCTTTACCACTCGCCCCAAAACTTCGATAGTCGAGGGGGAGATTTCACATCCGAACGCCGACACTGAAGGGTTTTTCTTAACTACGCCTTCGACTAAAACGCTCGTTTCTTTTATTAGATGCTCTGCAATTGCCGCGAGCTCGGGCTGTTCCGCTTTCTTTATCGTCAATTGCGCCAGTCCTTCGCGCTCGCGCAGGACTAGAAACAAGAGTTTCCCCACGTCGCGCTTTTCGTGCACCCATCCGGCGACGCGAACTTTCTTGCCGTCGAGCGCAGGGGTTATTTGAGATAGAGAGTGTGAAAGTTCCATCGTTTCCGTTCCTCACAATCCTTATAGATTTTGGTTTTTAAGAATGGGGGATCTGAGATTCGAACTCAGGTCGCGAACTCCCGAAGCTCGCAGGATGCCAGGCTACCCCAATCCCCCTTCATCATAAATGTGTTTGCGAAAGCAAATAAAATCGACTGGTGGAGCGCCGAAAAGCGTTGGGCAACCTATTTATTCGTAGGATTGTTTTTGCTTTTAGCAACCCACAAGCCGGGAAAGGGGATTTCGAAGCAAATGATCGGAGAATCAAGACAGCCTCGCATAGTTTCTATAGGCAGGCAGCAAAAAAGCCTTATAGACTACCGCGAAGCGGGCGAGTACGTCCCGTACAAGCGCCAGACTCCCGCGTTTTACGCGGAAGCAAAACAGCTTTTCACCGACAACGAAATAATCCTCCTCGCAATCTGGCTCGTCGTATCCCCTTCAGCCGCGCTCGCTTATCTGATTTGGATTAAGTACGAGCACTTGCGCCTTTTCGCGCTGCTGCTGTTCGCAGTGGGAATAATCCACGCGGTCTACCAATGGCAAGGCTTTTACTCGTTCGCCCGCAGCCTCGCCGGATTCTGAAAGCAGAACGCAAGAAAGCCGTTTTAAAGATTCCAATCCATGAATTTTAGAGCGTGGGCCTATAGCTCAGCCTGGACAGAGCAACTGCCTTCTAAGCCAGACTTTTCTTTTCGCAAAAGAAAAGTCAGGCGTGTCAAAAGAAAACGAAAGAGAGCAGGAGGTCGGGGGTCCAAATCCCCCTAGGCCCGCTTTCCAAAAAAAAGGCAAGTTTTTATCAGTTGGGCGCGTGGAGTATTGCGATGATAAAGCTCAACACGTTCCCCTTGGATTTGGAGTACGACGATTCCGAGCGGAAGCTTTACTTCGAAGGCGTGGAACTAGCACAGGAAACGCGAACTCTCGGCGAAATGGAAAGCGTGGTTTCGGACAAGGCGTTTTTCGCTAAAGCCGACAAGAAGCTGGTGCAATACTTCATGTTTCGGGGCATCGCCCGCAAGAGCGAAGCCGAACTGTTCAAAATGCCGCCTTTGGAATTGTCTTACGACATCACGGTAATTCCTCCGTTCGATTTG
>DATDSY010000123.1:0-6613 GCA_035291125.1 Candidatus Norongarragalinales archaeon | reverse complement strand
GGCAATGCGCACAACCTTCTTCAAAAGTCATCTTTCGCACATTCCAATTTTTGTTTTGAAAGCCCCAGGGGAGAATTGAACTCCCGACCTCCTGTTCCCCTGCCTTGCGCTGCCGCCAAAGAAAAACAAACTTTTTCTTTTACCACGCCTGGCTTTTCTTTTACAACGCGAGCAGAACCTGGTGGGTTCTGCAGCGCCCTTCAGAAGCTTTCGCTTCTGAACGGGAAGAAAAGCCTGGCTACAAGACAGGCGCTCTACCGCTGAGCTACTGAGGCATTTACCACTAAAGATAGTGTTTGCTAAAAAATAAAAGCCCAGTTGAACGCGCTATTCTTCCTCGCGCCTTATCCTGACGAACAGCACGCCGAGCATTATTATTCCCAGCATTGCTGAAAACCACAGTGCTTCAGTGGGCCACGCGGGTAGAACCAAGCTGGATTTCCGTCTTTGGAAGGCGCTGTCGTCAGTCGGTGACGAGGCAAACGGATTGGTTCCTGGAACTCCTCGCGTTCCTTCAGGCGTTCCAACGAAGCTCATTCCCTGCGAAGCAAAACGTGGGTCCATAGGCAAATCTTGGCCGTTGTACACGGTAATCGAGCCTGTCGACGGGTTGAAAGTGAATATTCCGCCTGGCCCTTTCGCAGCTTCAATCGTTCCAGAGTCTTTCAATCCCGCGCCGTTGATGTTGATTATCGGCTGGCCTTGCGCGTTCAAGCCTGTTCCGAACGCCACGCTGCCCTTGTCTGTCGGAAACACTACGTTTCCGTTCGCGTCCGTAGTCGGAGCGCCGGTTATCTTAAGGACTTCGGTCGCTCCGGTCTTTTTGTCGGTAATCGTTAGAGTTCCGTCGGGGTTGAATTTGTAAATCTTGTCCGGAGTTTCTATAATCTGCACTCCGCCCACACCGCCTTTCGAGTCTTTCTGTATTTGTGCCAGCGCGTCGCGCAATTGCTTTACCACGTCTTCGAAACCGGTTTTTCCTCGCAAGTCTAGGTTGATCACGGGAATGATTTTGCCGTTAGAGTTGACGTTCGACCCTTTAGCGATGACGTCTGAAATGGTCTGCGCCTTGCCGTCGCCCAGAACGTAGATGAAAACGAAAAGCCTTTTCACGACCGGGTCGTACTCAATTTTTCCTTTCTCGCCGATTATCGTCTTGAGCGTTCCAATGTTCTGCACGCCAAAGTCTTTCGGCGAGTACAGCGAAACTTCGCCGTTGCCCAAAACGTCGAGGCTCACGCCTGCAGAAGCGGAGCCCAAGCCGGCCGCGCGTGCAGCTTCATCGAGCGAAGGCGCGCGCGTTGCCACTCCCGCCTCTCCGAACGAAGTTCTGGTGAACATTATGGAATCGCTTGCGAACGACGCGGTTCCCAACGCGGTTTGCACGCTGCTTATCCTTCCGAGCACTTTCTCGAGGTTGGTCCCGTCGAAATCCACGAGCGTTTTCAATTCCTTTTCCAGGCAGCCGCCTGCGGGGCAGCTGCTTCCCACGAGCGCCGAGCTTCCGGAAGCGCTTATTGAAATGAACGGCTTGTCGCCGCAATCCAACAGCGCAGTGATGATTTTGTTGGGGACTATCATTCGCGCCAACTCCTGCGAGCGGAGTATGCTCGCAGCGCGCAATTTCCAGTAGAAGTCGTTAAAGTCGAACGCAACACTCCCGTCTTTGTTGATTTTCTTCAAGCCGTTTTTGGTTATTACTAACGCTCCTCCGTCTGCAGTAGGCAAGGTTTCCTCGAGGTTGCAGCCTGTGCCGTTCAGCGTGTCGAACACTCCGCCTGGCACCATCCATGCGGACTTTTCTATGTGCACTGCCACGATTTCGTCCGGTTGCACAAAACCCTGCTGGTCTTGCAACTGGGTTTTGAGGTTGAGTATTTCAGTGTATTTCGCAAGCTGGTTTTTGACTTTGTCGCCGCCTCCGCTGAAAGTGTCGGCGAAGCCTTGAGAGATGTCTTGAAGCGCGTTAGAAGCTTTTTCTCCTGCGGTTTGGTTGGTGCGCTGCGTTGCTTCAGGAAGCCGTTGGTAAGCGAGGATTTTGTATTGCGAGTCTTTGCAGTTGGCAACGTACGTTTGCACGCTGTTTCCCAAAACCCATTGGGCGATCAAGAACGGGTTTGCCCAAGCCTGAATGTCGGAAATCAGCCTGCCTCCGAACGAAAACTGGCCGAACAAGCCGGGAACTTTACTGAGAGCAGGCACGGCAATGGTCGTCAAAGCAGTAAGCGCGTAATCGGCTGCAATCCAACCCCTATACCATGCTTTCAAGCGCTCGAGTTCATCTTTTTTGCATTCCTCACCCTTGCCGTTGTTGGGGTCGATGGCCCAAATTTCTTCGGCTGCGAGCAAAGCGCCTGCGATTCCCAGAGACTGCCCGACTTCTGGAACCAAGCGCCTGAAAATCAGGAAGGGCGTCGCGAGCGTGAGCAGATAGCTTGCTGCCGAACCGCCGGTCTTGCGGTTTATTACCGCGTTTGGAAGTATGTCGTTCGTAACCATCGGCAGGCTCGCGTATTTCTCGTCCGGCTTGCGCAAGACGTCTTCGAAATTCACGCTGAAAGAACTGCCTTTCCATTGGGTGGTGATAGCCCACTTTTCGGCGTTCGAAATCGTCGTGGTGGATTGCCGGCTGTCGTCCGACCCCTCTGGATAATTCGCCAGGTAAACCCTGCCTACCTTAAATGCTTTCGTCGGGGTCGTGCCAGTGTAATCTGAGAGAATCTCCTGGACCGCGCCTATGCCCAACAAATTCGTGGCTCCGCGGAATTTTTCTGCAACATTCCGGTCCGCAAAAACTTTCAAGTACTTGTTTTGGTTGATGCCGGACGCAGCAAAGAAATTTCGGTCTGCAATGTCGTAAGCCAATCTCGCGGGCCCCATCCACGCGGCGCCCATCATGAGGTTGTAGCTTACTCTGGGTACGGCGGATTTCTTGATTTGGTCCCAAACCTTTATTTTTTTCTGAGCTTCCTCAACTTCAAACTGCAGTCCTTGACTGGTTTCTCTTTCAGCGGTCAAGCCTTGTGCGTCTATCACTTCGTCAGGAGTTCGTTGGCCAGGATGTCCTATGGGTTCCGAATAAGTGGTACCTCCGCGAGCGTCGTAAATCACCACGTTGTCTTGCGCAGCGCCACCGGCAGCAGGAGTGCTACTTTCAATGCGAATGATACGGTCTTCTTGATTCGCGTTTTTGAAAAGCAGTCCTTCTCCCGCGCCTGGAACCTTGTGTTTTTTGATGTCGCCTTCCAGCTTGTCGAGAAGAAAGTTTTGCATTCTACCTTGCCCAGACCGAGTTCCTGGAGACTGGATGACTTCCGCAAGCCGCTTTTCCCTGAAGTCTCTTATCTTCTCGAGGTTTTTCGAGGCGCTCGTGGCTGCAATTCCCAAGCCAAGAGAAGCGTACAAATCTACTTTCGCCCACTTGCCGGTGAACGCAGTCCAGTCTTCGTAAAACGACGGAATCAAAATGTTCGCGCCTCCGTTGAGAGACAGGAACGAGGCCAGCGATTTCCCAATGAACCACTGGTTGCTGCGCGGGTCCACCAATTCCTCGTCAGGCAGCCCGCTCGGCGGGTAAATGTATTGCCCGGAAAGAGTCTGGTTGCCTGGAATGCCGTAAGTCAAATCCGAACCCAGCACGCTCATGTAAGAAACCCGTCCTTTTATGGTGCCCTGCAATAAGCAAGAATCTGGCTTTAGCCCAGTCACTGCTGCGATTTGATTGTAAGTTATTTCCCTTTGCTTCCCGTCGCTTCCGACCGGGCCTGGGAGAATTACTTTGAGGTTGGCGTAAGGCTGGGGCGTGCCTTGGGGAAGCGAAGGCGAAGGCTGCGCACCCGCGCCGGGAATCAGCTTGTTGACGTAATCGTTGAGCCTCTGCGCTGCCGTTCCCCCGCGGTCTTCCCTGCGCATTATTTCCTGCGCTTGAGCCAGCGTAACGGCTGTATTCTGCAGAACTTCGTCAGGCTTGTCTTTCTCAGAGTCGTAGTCTTGCACGTACTTCAAAAGCTTTTCTTTTGGAATGCCGAACGCCTGGAGCGAAGAAAGCGTGATTTGCTGGTCGAAAACAGTCAAGGCTGGTGCGGGATTCAGCGGCGCGTTGGGGTCGAGCGGGTTTTGCACTTTCGCGCCCTGCTGGTTGAGCGCCGCTTCCAAAGGAACATCGGTAAGCTGCTGGATGGGTTTCGTTGCGGTATTGTCCCATAGCGTCTGCCTTTCTGCGTCTGAAATCACGCTTACGGCACAGTTGCCGCCGGACTTTATTTCCGCAGGGTAGGGAATAGTCGAAGTCGGAGGCAGTGGAGTGGGGGTTGGCGAAGGAGTGGCGTCTGCGGCGAAGGCGAATGGAGAGAATAACTCCGCCACGAAAACGAATATCGTGAATAGGGAAAATGCCTTGAGCGAGATGCTTTTCTCCTGCATGATTACAATAAATGCCCGCTCGCTTTTAAAAACACCTTTACCCGCCGAAAGAAGCGCCGTGCAAACGCTTTTTTTATACTCTTGAGTAAGCATCTCATGGCTTCCCTCGCGGCAATCGCCTACTACGCGTTTCTTTTCATAGGTGGCATCGGCTTCGGCTATTTCGCAATGCGCTTGACGAAACCCGATTCGCGCTTGATGCCGCCCACGCAAAAGCTCGGAGCTTCAGCAATCTACGGATTCACGCTATTCGCAATCGCCTTTGCGCTCGACTACGCCATTTCTGGAGAAGCGAGGTTTCTCGAGGCGACGGGCTTTCTGCCGGTCACGCTCTTCTTTACAGTGTTGCTTGCGGTTTTCTTTTTCAAGGCCGCAAACTCTCTTTCAAAACCGCAGTATCTCGTGGTCGGCGTTCCCGCGGTCAAAACCCCTCCGGCGCAAATGGATTTTGACAAGAGCCTCGCAATAATGCCTAAAGCGCAAGCCCCGCAGAAAACCGAAGAAAAAGCTACTCGCGCTGTGTCGTTTCAGGAAATTCCGCTTCCGGCGCAACAGCCGGAACCTTTACTCACTCCTGCGGTTGCAAAACCGATGCAAAAGCAACAAGAAAAACAGCCGGAAATTAAAATTTCCAAGCCAGCCATCGCACCGCTCCAAGGTCAGCAGCCAAAACAGCTTGAAACTCCAGCTACTCCAGTTCAGTCAAATCAAACAGACGTTTTACAGTCCGGCTTGCAGTTCGAGCCGCGCGCGAAAACTCCGGAAAAGCGTTCAAGCGGAACGAACGAGTTTCTCGCAGGAATCCGCAGCGCCTTGGGTTTCTCCAAGCATGACGAAGGGAAGGAAGCGCACATTCCGGTCAGGGAAGCCGTGAAACCGCTGCAGCAAAAGAAGGAAGGCGCAATGGCGCCGTTGGTCAAGGAAGACGTCGTGTTCAGGGAAAGCGAACTCAAGAAAATCAAGGAAGTCGAACTGGAGGAAATAGCACGCGACATCAGCGGAGAGGAAAAAACGAGTGAAGAACCGCTTGCGCCCCGCCGCAGGTATTTGGAAAAGCAAGCCGAAAGCGTTGAAAAGCAAAAGGAACGCGAGGCTTCGCCGGAAGAAGACTTCGACACGATGGTGCAAGAGGTTTACAACCAGCTGCAGTTGAGCAAAACTCGCGCGCAAGTCAGCGACAACCTCAAGCTCTCCCCGCCGCCCGCTGAAGCGAAAGTGCAGGAAAAAATGCTGGCGGCAGAACAGCCTGCGGCTGCTGCGACGGCAACTGCTTCGTCAAGCTTGTTTTCATCCCCGATGCCTGCTCAGTCCAGCGCACAACCTTCATCCATTTTCGACCAGTTGAACGTGATTTCAAGCGCAGCGCCCCGGCAGCAGAAGGCCGAAGGCGACGTGAAGTTCGTGAAAGTGCCTGCGAACGGCGCCGGCTGCCCCCGCTGCCACGCGAGCAACTCGCGAATAGTATTCTGCCCGTATTGCGGCAGCGGAATGTGCGCGAATTGCACTCCGCTCATTGCGCCGAAGGAAGACGGGTTCGACTATTCCTGCCCCAAGTGCGGGGAAAACGTTTTCGTCAAAAGGCAGGCTCAATAGGTTTTTACGAAACGTCTTCTCTCGACTGCCAAATGCAAATGCGCGTCTTGTACTTGATGAATTTGGAGTCGAGCGTTCCGCCGCTCGTGTCGGAATACAACACTTGGAACGGAGAAGAGACTGCGAGAATCTGCAGCCCTTTATCTACTGCGGAAAAACATCCTGGAACTACCGTGCCCTTGCCGTTCGTTTGCTTGATGGTGGAGCCGCTCGAAGTCTCCACGCCCACGATTTCGGCATCTTTCGAGTTCGTTATTTCCGGCCCGAAGTAGTGCACTAAAGCTTCCGGAGTCCCTCCGGAAATGCTTCCAGCATCTTGCGACAATATCGCTTCAAAATAATACTTGTATCCCGAGAAGGCGAAGGGCTTCATCAATTCCTTCAGCGCGCACCGCACTGCAGTGCGCCCGGGCACTCGAGCGTTTCCGAACTGGTCGTCCAACGTTGGCTTTACCCCTACTTCAGGGTCGGAATCCGCCAAATCTCTTTTCATCAAGTCAGTGACCCGCAGCGTTCCCGGATAGTCTTTCAGTTGGTTGCACCCGTAATCCGGACTGCTCAAATCGTACTGCGGGTTTGTCTCAAAACCGGTTGCAGT
>DATDSY010000122.1:0-3676 GCA_035291125.1 Candidatus Norongarragalinales archaeon | reverse complement strand
AAAGAAATTTTCGAGTTCGCCTGGCCGAGTTTGGAGAAAACCGGTTTTATCGAAAGAAAAGACGTGGCTTCGTTCTTCACCAAGCGCTCCAAACGGGTTTACCCGGTCTACGACTTGGGCTTCAAGAAAAACTTGCGGACTGTTTTGGATTGGCTGGACGGGATCGAAAACTTGTTCACTTTGGGAAGGCAGGGCTTGTTCAACTACAACAACACCGACCACTTTGTCGACATGGCGTTGAGCGCTTTCGACAACCTCAAGGCGAATGGCATGCGGCGTTCGCTGCCAGCGTGGAAGAAAGAGCGAGAGCGCTTCGAGAATTACGTCATCGTAGACTGAGCTTTGAAAGCCCTCTTCCTGCAGTGCAAAGCAATATATTATGGTTTTACACATGTTCTTACGGTGATTGGTTTGGTTAACGTCACGATTTCAGTTCCAAGCGACTTGAAGGACTTGCTTGACAAGCACCCGGAAATAAACTGGTCGGAAGTGGCAAGGCAGGCTTTGTTCGAGAAAGCCAGGCAGCTGGAGTTTTTGGACAAGCTCACTTCTTCAAGCAAAGCTTCAGACAAGGACGTCAACGACCTTGCCAAGCTAATCAAGAAAGGCATTGCAGACTGGCACAACCAACAGGCGTAAACAATGGAATTGGTAGTGGATACCAACATCGTAGCAGCCGCCATTCTGAAAAAAGGCCTTACTAGAAACCTCCTGTTCAACGGAGAACTGTCGCTTTACGCCCCGGACCGGCTTGCTACCGAATTGCTCAAGCACGAAAAGGAATTCACGGCCAAATCGGGCTTAAGCCGGGAACAATTTCAGCAAGCCGCGGCAATAGTGCTTTCACGGGTAGTTTCCCTTCCCTTCGAATCTTACGCTTCTTATTCCGCACGGGCAAAGCAAATTTCGCCAGACGCCGATGACTGGCCTTTCTTCGCTGCGGCTTTGCAAAGAAACTGTCCGATTTGGAGCAACGACAAGAAGCTAAAGCTCCAGACCGCAGTCAAACTCTACTCCACGGAAGAGCTTCTTGCCCGCCTTGCCTAACGTGTGCCTTTGCTTTAAATTCCGTTTCACTCTAAACTATACCTGCAAAGGTGTTTCCTAAATTGCCTAAAGAAATAGCCCTAATCAACCCGCCTTTGATGTTCCAGAAAGGCGATTTGTTCAGCAGCGGCATTCCCTATTTTCCCATAGTATTGGCTTATACTGCCGCTAACTTGCGCAAGCACGGTTTTCAAGTGCAGGCGATAGACTGCTTCGGGGAAATGCCTTGGAAAAAAACGCCTTTCAAAACAAAGTTTTACTTTCAAGGCATTAATCCAGCGGATGCGGTGGCGAAAATACCCGATTCCACCAGCGTGGTGGGCGTTTACGCCAGTCTTGTAACAGAGCATTCGATGGTACTGCAATTCATACGGCTTTTGAAGGAAAAGGGAAAAACCGTTGTCGTTTTAGAGAACACGCAGCAGGTTTTCGGCTATTCGCTCGAAAAAACCTACCCTTCGCTTTTGGAGGCGGGCGCGGACTTCGTTTTGTTGGGAGAGCCTGAAGAGCGTTTCGTGCAATTGCTGAAAGACTTGAGCGAAGGCGTTGAGCCTTCGTTCGACGGCGTTGCCTTCAAAAACGGCGCAGGGGAAACGATTGTCAACAAGAAGCTCACCGTAATTCAAGACCTAGATTCCCTGCCTTTCCCTGCCTTCGAGCTGTTTCCAATAAAAAACTACTGGGACTTGCGTTATTCTCATGGTCCGTACAGCGGGAAATACTTGCCTATATTGACTTCCCGCGGCTGTCCGTACAACTGCGCTTTTTGCGTCGTTCCCGCAACTAACAACTTGAAGTGGCGTCCGCGCAGTCCCAAGAGCGTGGTTGACGAAATGCAGTATTGGAAGGAAAAGTGGGGGATAACCGACTTTCACTGGGAAGACTTGGATTCCACGATAAAACGCGACAGGATTCAGGAAATATGCAAATTGATTGTCGAACGCAAACTGGGAGTGACGTGGAAAATCGTTTCGGGCACGAAAGTAGAAACTCTCGACGACTTGACTCTCGAGTGGATGAAGAAAGGCGGTTGCGTTTACGTTTCCGTTTCTCCCGAATCAGGGTCTGTAGAGTTAATGAAGAAAATGAGCAAGCCGCTGAATCACGCGCATTGTTTGAACATGATTCGCAAGATGAACGCGCTTGGAATAAAGAGCCAAGCTTGCTTTGTGCTCGGGTTTCCGGGCGAAACGGATGCCGACCGCAAGCTTACGGAAGAGTATTTGCTTAAGCTTGTTGACGCGGGGTTGGATGAGACGGCGATTTTCATTATCACTCCCGTTCCAGGCTCGCGCGTGTACGAGCAAGACCCGCCGAGCGTGCCGCAGGAAGAGCTTACGTTCTCACCAGAGTGGCGGGCTGATTACAAGATGCTGAACAAATTGCGCGCCAAGCTTTACGTGGAGTTTTTCGCTGCTAAGGCATTGAAGAATCCTGGGAAGGTTTTGAAGAACGCTTTCAACTTGATGCGCGGGTCTTTCGACCTGAAAATCGAAATGACCCCGTGGCGAATAGTAAAGACGCACTTTCTGTTTGACTAGGCTGGATAGTAGAACGAACCTTCGTTTTTCCAGCCATAAGAATCAAAAACTTTCTTGGCTTCCTCAAATGATTGCGGGTAAGCATAGCCGCTTGAAGCAGTCCTCTCGTTCAAACGCCATTCCCAAAAATGCTCGTTCAAGAAAACCATTTTCACTCCCGCCGCTTCAGCCAAATCCCTAGCGTGCTGCGGCGAATTCGCGGAAAAAAGCAAGTTCGAGTTCGTGATTTCCAAAGTTTGCTTTTGCGAAAGGCAGACGTTATAGCCTGGATTCGGGCCTATAGCTTTCCCTCCCCCCGCCGTAGAGAGTAAGTACGACGTGTAAAAGTCGGTGAGAATAACCCCGCCATCCGCTTTCCCGACGATTTCCTTTGCACTCAACCCCCCGAGAAAATCTTTTTCCGAAGGCTGCGGGTTTGCGAAAGCCGAAGCGTACGAGTAAAGCGGGTAAGCCAAAACCAAAAGCAATCCCAGCGCAAGGGCGATTTGGGCTTTCTTTTCCGCAAGCTTAAGCGACTGGCGGACTGCGTAAGCCAAACCCAACGGAATTGCAAGGTAGAATGGAATGAATTTGATGAAGTTTTCCACGAAAACCCCTGGAGAGATTATTTTTGCTATCAGCCCTCCGAGCGGAGTGAAGAGAATGACCGTCCCAACCAGCACGTTTGATGCAGCGAAGAGCTTGAAATCGAAGTCTTCGTCTTCGGTATTCTGCCTTTTCATTGCCGAGAGGATGAACTTGGCCGAAAAGAAGAGGGAGATTGCAAAAAGAAGCCCCAAAAAGAACGTCTGGCCTTTCGCGTAGAATATTTTTGCCGGGTTTGCAGTCCACGTTCCAAGTATGTTGATTCCCCATTCTTCCCAATTGGAATACGAAAAGCTTGGGGTTGTCGACGATAGCAAAGAAACCTGGCCGTGGAGGATGGGAGTTGCAATCGCCACTCCCACGAGAAGGGGAATTGCAGTGAGCGGAATGGAGTACTTGTCCAATTTCTTTGCCAAAACCAGCGCGACGTAAAAAGATGCTATTGAAACCGCGAAAAACAATCCGAACATTGCGTTCGTTGCAATCAACGCTGCTGTTGAAAC
>DATDSY010000121.1:0-10798 GCA_035291125.1 Candidatus Norongarragalinales archaeon | reverse complement strand
TCCCCCTGCAGTTTTTCAAGCTCTTCGCGAAGCGCTGCAGCCAGCGCAAAATCGAATTGCTTTTCTTCTGGCTGGATTTGCGTTTCCGCCGAAAGCTGGCTTGCAGTAACGCAGTCCAGGTTTACCACCGCAGTTTTCGTTTCAAGGCGCTTCAAATTGTTTTCGTCAACGTGCAGCAGCAACAGCCCGTTTTTATTTTCCGCTTTCACATTCAGGCTGCCGTGCACTCCCGTGGCATTGCCTTCGCAGCTTTCCTCGGCAATCTCCCCTTCAAACCGCTGCAAGTCGAGAAACTTGCTTTGCAGCCGGAACTCGAATTCCGAAGAATTCGGGCGGGCAGTGAACGTTTTCAGCAATTCCACGGGCTGCGGTATGAGCATGGAAACTGCGATTGCGTTCAAACCCTTGCGCGCCTGCACGAGCAGCCGCACTTGCGAGGCGCTTGAGCTAGAATTGAATTCGGTTTGCAGCGCGTCTGGAGATTGGGCTGATTCTAGGGGGAACGGCTCGTCCAGAATTGCTATGGCCTGCGTTTCTTCGGTTGAATAGAATTCGACCGTTTCTTCCGCAACAGCCTGAAGGAAATCCGCCCGTTCGGTTTTCAGCCTCCTTCTCATTCCGCCAGCGATTTCCTCGGATGTTTCGTATTCCACGAAATACTCGCCTTCTTCCCCGACGCCGTTGAGGAAAACGTTTTCGGCTATTTCAACTTCCGTGCTTTTGCCGAGCACACGCGCGCCCTCCGGAATCCGGAAGTCAAGCTGGATTCTAGAGGTGGTGTTCAATGGCAGGAGGTTTTTCAGGATAATCCTGTTTTTCACAGGCGTTTGCGTTCCAACGACCGGAATCGAGAATTCCCTTTCCACGCGCGCCTGCTCTTGCAAGTGTTTCTTGAGCAAAGAGGGTGTTTTTGCCAGCGCTTGCGAGAGCAAGCCGTTCAAAGCGGCTTGTATTTTCGAGAGTTGCCCGGCGCTTTTTTCCAAATCGATGCCGGCGAAGGGAAAGAACTGCTTGAGCTCCAAAAACTTCGAGTGCGCCTGCTCTCCCAAGAGCGGCGCAATCTTTTCCGCGCTTGCGAGAGAATCGTCCAGTTCCGAATACCGTTCGTAGAGCTTGGCTAGTGCGCTTTCGTAAAGTTCGCCCAACTGCGCATTGAAAAAAACGCTTTCCTCTGGCGCCGCGCTTTCTATCGAAAGCATGATTTCCCCTAGTTTTCTTTCCTCGAATTCGAGTGGCGCGTCTTTCGAGGCGCGAGAGAAAAATTCTTCGAGCAATTCCGCCTTGCGCTTGACTGAATCGCGAAGGGATTGCGCCGAAGCCGTTTCCTGAAGCACGCCCTGGATTCGTCCGAGCTCGGCGATCTTGCTTGCGTAAAACGAAATTCGTTCTCCGCGGGTGGAAAGCCTGGACGGTTCGAATGCCTTCGCAAGCAGGACGCGCGCTTTTGCAGCGGCGAAGGCGTTCGCATGCAAAAGCATTTCTTCCGCCGACGCTTTTTCAGCCAGGACTTTTTGCCTCAGGCTTTTTTCCAGCGTTTCGCTCTTTTCGTCGAGGCTTTCGAAAATCTGCTGTTCTTGCTTCAGGGCGGCGTTGGCTTGCGCGAGTTTTTCTATCGCCCTGCTTGCGTAACCCTTTTGTTTTTCTTCCCAGTCGCCGCGGGCTTCCTGCGCTTTCTCCGCCGCAGTCTTGTCGCGTTCGAGAGCCGTGCGGAAGTCTTTTTCGAACGAACTCAATTCTTGCTCTGAAGCGATGCCTTCGGCCCCGCCGACGAGGTAAAACGCGTTTTCTCCTACGCCGCTTATCTTCTCGCTTTCCAGAAACTCCCGCAACAGCTTGACGCGGGTTTTCAACAGAGCGTTTTCCTCGCCAGCCTGCTGGAATTCCCTTTCCAAAAGGAATATCGCATGCAAGACCTTGTCGTCCAGGGCAATTTCCTTTTCGTAAAGCCCGCCTTCGGCAAGCAACACCCTCACTCCTCTCGATATGCCTTGCGAGGATTGCGTTTGGTTTGTTGAAGGAATGGCTTTCGAGAAAACGCTTGCGAACCCGCTTCCGCGCGCGTCGCGCTGTTCAATCGCCTTTTTTGCCTCTCCAAGTTCCTGCACCACCCCGCCGGCAAAGCCTTGGAATCCCGGGCCTATCATGAGCTCGAGCTTTAGCGCGTGCCCGTCGATTATGCCGAGCCCTTCGCGCGCGGCTTCGCTCGCTTCGCGAAACGCCTTGAGCCCGTAAGAAAAGCAGTTTACCGAGTGAACGCGGTATGCTGAAAGCGTGGCAGCGTTCAGGAATTTCGGCTGGAGAAAGGCGTACGCCCGCGCTTTGCCCAAATCCCTCAGGCTTTGCCTGGCTTTCTCCAGCGCGAAGTCGCTTCGCGCGTTTTTCGCCAGCGCCGTGCCAGCGTCGAGGAATCCGGAGCAAGTTTTGGGGTAGAGCGCGTAGAAAGAAAAAGACGGGTTTTTGGGTTCGAGGAGAAAGCCGTATTCGGCCAGCGCAGATGCCTGCGTGGTGAACGCAAGTAAAATGAAAATTGCCGTTGCAGTTCCGCGCACTATCTTATGCAGGGCGATGGGGGTTAAATGCCGTGGGTTTATTTTTTTTAAACCAGAAGTTGAAAAATCGGCTGGGGAACGGTTTGCCCGAGGCGCATTACTTCGGTTGGGTGCGAGAACTTGATTCAATCTTTCAGCAGAGATAGGATTTGCCCGTGCGCTTTATTGTTGGATGCCAGTATGCTGGAGGATTTTTCCAGAATGGGCTTTCCTTGCAAATCCGTGACTTTCCCTCCAGCTTCAGATACGAGGATGGCCCCCGCGGCGTAATCCCAGTAATGAAACCCCATTTTATAGTACGCGTCGATCTTGCCTGATGCGACTAGCGCCATGTGAAGTGCTCCGCTGCCAAACGTCCTTACGTGCCTAACGCCTGCGCTGGCCTTCGCCAGGGCTTCGTAGTTTTTAACCCTCCCTGCAATATCGGAAGAGTTGTCTGTTGCAAGTATCATGTTGACCGGTTTTTTTTCTGGTGAAACGTGAATGCGCTTGCCGTTGCAAAACGCGCCTTCCCCCCTTTGCGCGACGTAAAGCTCGTCAGATGAGGGCTTGTAAATCACGCCCAAGTTGATTTCGCCTTTGTGGGCTAGCGCTATTGATATGCAGTATTCGCCTATCCCGCGGGAATAATTTATGGTCCCGTCAATCGGGTCAACCAGCCATTTGAAATCCGACTTAGTGCCTCGGTTTCCCGCTTCTTCGGACAAAATTTCGTGTTTGGGAAAAGCCCGCTTGATTTTACCGATGATCAGCCGTTCGGACGCCAAGTCAGCATCAGCAAGTATGTCGTGCTCGTTTTTCATCTTGTAGCGGATGGTCTCTTTTGACATATTCAATAATAGGGTTCCAGCTTCCAGCGCCGCTTCAATTGCCACGTTTTTCGCTTTCATGAGATTAACTACCCCCCGTCAAAATAAATAGCTTAACTTAAGAATCAAGGAATGGGGGCGCGGCTGAATCAGTAGGTTCCTGCCGAGGCGCAAGTTCAGCTTTGGCATGCGCCGTCGAGGCAGCCTTTCTCGCATTTTACCACTTGGTACGCAAGCTTGGAGTTTTTGTTGCAGTAATACTCGCGGAGGAATTTGCCGTAACAAACGTCCCCTGCGGTTTTCGTGCCGTCGGTCAGGTAGCCTTTTTCCAGCGGAGTTACTCCCCCGTCTGAGTCGGTGCAGCTTCCTTCAGGGCGGCTTTCGAACTCTATCGCAACCTTTTCGATGTTGTTTTTTTCACCGTCTTCCTTGACTTTGTTGAAGAAATCGGCTTTCAGCAAAAACGTTTTGCTCCCCGGCTTTTTGCAGCTCACTCCGAACGTTATTTCAGCGCTTTCTCCCGGTTGAATGGTTTTGTTCACGAAATGGCCTTGGCGCCTGGTGATTGCACAATTGTTTTTCCACACGCTTTCTTCACTCGGGGCGAAAAAGCCCGGGAGCGCGTATAAGTACGTGTAGAACGGGGTTGCGCTTGCGCTGCCGGAGTTCTTGATTCTGGCCGTTATGACAGCTTCGTTGCCTGCCGCGACCTTAACCGGAGCTTTCACCGTCTCGATGAACAAGTCAGGCAAGCCGTTTTGTTCAGGAGCTTGCGCCGTAGCTTCGGTTTCTTCGGCAAAAACGCCTTGCGAAATCGACAAGAGCAAAGCAAACAAAACCAGAGTCTTAACGTGCATCGGCAACCACTCTCCCATTACAGCCTGTCTAGCGTACTACCCTTTTTCGTTTAATATCCCTTACTGTTTTAAATTCGGGCGCGCCTTTGTAGTTTCGGCTTTTTTTTGAGGGTGGGAGTTCAAATGAGGGTGTTCAAGCACGGCGACGCGCTGGCCATAGTGTTTCCGCAGAGCATTGCTAGCGGAGTGAAGGAAGGCGAAGAGCTGGAGTTCGTGGAAATCGAGAAAGGGCTTTTCGTCCTAGCACGCAAGGAAAAGCTGGCTGAAGCCCTAAAGCCGCGAGTAGAGCAGGCTTTCGCTTCTTCAGCTCAAGCGCAGTCTCGTGCGCCAGAACAGTCAGGTCTGGCGTCTTTCTTCAAGCGCGAGCTAGACTCGAAGGGGTTCGTCGTTGTATTCGCAGAAAAAGGCGCGCAGGAAGTTTCCGTCGCCCTGGAAAAAGAGTTCAAGAGCGGAGCGATACGCGGAAGCAGGGGTTTTGACAACAAGTTTTACTTGGCGAAACGCACGTTCGTCGAGGAAAATTCGGCGAAGCTGCTGAAGGCGATGCAATCGCCTTCGTCAGTCGAACAGCTTGCGGAAAAAACGCGCGTGCCTGAAGACGGCGTCAAGGCGATGCTGTGCATTTTGATGGAGGAAGGCGAAGTAATAGAAAAGAAGAAGGGCGTTTTCGCCTGCGCCTGATTCAACGCATTGCTATCTTCAACACTATTTCCAGCAGTATGAGCGCGACCGCAACTCCCAAAACGACTTTGGCGTCCAACTGGATTTTGGACGAGGAAACGTCGTAGAAACGCATTATTCCAGCCGAGGAAGTCGGGGTCTGAATCTTGTCGTCAGCCATATTTTTACCCTATGCCGCGAAGGCCAGCAGCCTGAACCCTCGCAACCAAAACCAAATGATTTAAACCAAACGCAATTTAAATTATCGTATGGCCCGCTTCGCCGCTCAGGAAACGCCTCTCGAGCAGTTGGAAAAACTCGTTCCAAACCTCATAATACTCTTGATTCTCCTGCTCGCTTTGCTCACAGTCCTGACGAAATTCGGGTGGGTCCACTGCACGCAAGTGCCCGTCTTCAACTGGTGTGACGTGTATTGCCCTTACGTCGAGGGAGGAAAGTCGCGAGTTGCAGTGCTGTCGGGCAGTGACGGACTCGGAGACCCTCAGGCCTTGAGGATTTTGCTGGGAAGACAGCGGGGTTTCACGCTTGTCGAGCCTCTAGATGGAACCGAACTGTCGGCAGGAATCTTGAGGAAGTACGACTTGATTGTAGTGGAGCATTTCAAGACCGCTTCGACCAGGCAGGTGGACGCGGTAATAGGGTATTTGGATGCTGGAGGGACGGTAGTGTGGACCGGCGACGCTTTTTCCAACCAGTACGTCGACGATTTCGACTTGCTTTACGCCAAAACGCAGAACGAGACTTTCACCGCTTTCCTTGCCGAATCGAACATCACCCGCGGCAGCAAGGATTGGAACGACCTTTGGGCCCAGACCAAGCAGCAAAAGTGGTATAAGTATTTGCACAACAAAACTCAGTTCAAGGGGTTCGACGTGCTAGAAAATTATTTGCGCGCGAGGTACAACGGCACTATAAAATCGGGCAAGACCGAGCTTAAAATCGTGGACCCGTCCCACCCGCTGGTGAAAGGGCTGTTCAAGCAATTCCCGCTGGCTTCAACCGAATTCGCGAGAGTGTATCCGGACGCGAGCGGGACGAATTTGGTCGCGCAAATAGTGGCTGCCAACGGAGTTTACCCTGGAATTTTGGAAACGCGTTATGCAGGAAAAATAATTTACGTCGCATTCCCGCTGGAGGAAGTGGATTCCCCCACGCTTTTGGTCAACCTTTTGGACTACCTGGCATCATGTTGAGCTCGGTATTAGTATAAACTTCGAAAGAGTGAAAAAAACCTTTATAAACTCCCCGTGACAGAGAAATGTAGGTGATGTTTTAAATGGGTCGCAAACGAGGACAGCAGTCTTACGCTGAGAGCGTCATTCCGATTATCTTGATTATAATTCTTGCGCTGTTCATCGCGGCCAAGCTCGGTTATATCGACTTGAGTTCCATGCCACTCGTCGGCGGCTTGTTCCCGCAATCTTACATTCGCATTGCAGTCATCGGCTCTCCCTCGCCGCAGTTGAACGACTTCCTGCGAAGCGAGCAATACCGCCTTGCGGGCGTTTCTTACGCAGTTCCAATCCGCCAGGAAGCGGTAAAGCCGGGAGTGCTGAAGAACTTTGACCTCATCATCGCGCAGAACTCGCGCGTTTGCGACCGAGACGCACGAAAGGAAATCACCAAAGCAGTGGAGAGCGGCAAGAAGCTTCTCTTGATAGGCGACGCTTGCACGGCTGTAACTGACGATCCGACCGCAGCAGGCTGGGACGTCGGAATAGGCTTGATGGGCAACATTATGCCCGTGCAGTGGGGCGGCAACTTGTTCCACGAGCGCGGCCAGACCATCGTGAACGTCCAGCAAGGCAAGTTCCAAATCATCGACCAGGAGCACCCGATTTTCAACGGGATTTTGAACCACGGCGTGTTCGAAGACACTTACACGAACGTGTATCCCAAGGCGAACTCGGGAGTGTTGGCTTACGTTGAAGAATTTGGCGGAAGGCCGACCAGCGCCGTTACCTACGCAATCATCGAAAGCAAGGGAATGCTGGCTTCAGGGAAGGTAATGTACTTCTCCTTTGACCCCGCGACCGCAAACCCGACCGGGCAATACCACTTGCTTTTGAACACTCTGCTCTATCTCAAGGGCGCCAAGGGCTAATTTTTCAAAAAGCCCTTTTTTCTCTTTTTTTTGTTTTTTTCTTGAATAGCTGCGGCATTGTCCAATCGGTTTAAATCCATCTTTAGTGCAAACAAATTGTATGCGCTAGCCGCGCGGTGAATGAATATTGGGAAAAGGCACCGATGACGAAGAAGGCACGCTTGGCCGTATTGAAGGTTACCTGCGCCACTTGGAAGACCGTTTTTTCGGGGGCCGCGGGGAGAAAATGCAGGAGCCGAGCCCGGCAGTCATCGCCCGCGCTCTCAAGGCTAACGAACGCCTTTCAGCTGCAGACAAAAAACGCCTTGCCGAAGAAGTTTTGCCTTCAGTAAACCGTTCCGCACGTTTGCTTCTGAGCTTATACAGAGTTCCGGATTCACAGCACCAGCCGATAGCCGACAAGCTCGTGGGTAAAACCAGGCTTACGACGATGAAAGAGTTTGAGGAGGGCGCGGTGGGAACAGCTTCGCCAGAACATATTGCGATAAACTACTGGCAGCTGAAGAAAACCCCGGCGCCGCATCCGGTCGTGCTGCACGAAGTCGTTTCGCATTCGCCGGAAGTTGCGGATTTGTCCAACCACCCTGAGCTGACTGGGAATGCGATCGACCATTACTACACGCTGGTTCACGCCGGCCGCTCTGGCAAGGAAAACCCGGACACTGAATTATTGGACCGGATTGATTACCTTGCAAGCAGTATTTACGATGAAGACTCTCAACGCGAGGAATTCAAGAGAAACGTCGTGTCTATGGCAGCGCGGAAGCAGCACGTGCAATTGCGCGAGTTTCTCGAAAAAACCAGTGTAGAGATTGCCGACACTCCCGTGAGCCACTACTTACGCGATTATGAAGTTAACAACCTTGTTTCCGGTGCCAAAAAAATGTTCGACAACAAGTGGAATAGGAATTACCTAAAGAAAACCGAGTTGCATAACTTCGAGGCGATAGAACGGCTTTACGCAGGCCACTCGACCGCGATGACCGAACACTCGGCAGCGTTGGATTGGAGCAGGCCGGCGATAGACACGGTAGCGCACACTTTGGCGGAATACGCTTACAACCTAGAGCGTGCAAGCGGAATTCCCGGCGCGGGATTGTTTTTCATCCGCGACGTTTCGCTGGGCGTTTCGATTGACGACGCCTTCAAAAGCGTGTTTTCCGACGAGCGACAGAAAGAGCGTGACGCGTGGTTTGCGAAAGGGCACGACCGGCTTGCAACTTACCGAACGCGCTTTGGCTTGAGGACGGACGTGCCCAACCCCGTGAGAGAGCGGGCTGCAGTGCGCGGCAAGCGCGTTGAGAAATAAAATTGCGCAGTTATAAATACGGCTTGAGCGAGAAAAATAATGTTGGAGACGAAATCAAATGGCTGAACGACCTCGCCCTACCGGATTTTTGAGAAAAGTACGCAATTTTACAATCGGCGCTCTGATAGGCGCTGGCGCTCTTATTGGATATAGGTATGCGCCTCCCATCCCGGATGAAGTCAAGTCTCGAGCTATAGGCGGAGGCTTGGCTGCTGTAGGAATGGCTGCGGCAATCAGACGACGGAATAAAGGCCAACCTTTTACTGGACGACAACAGATGTTAACCGGAGCTGCAGCAGGAGCCGGCGCAGTAGTTCCTCCTGCAGGCATTGTGCTAGGTTTGGGCGCAATGGCGGGGCGTGAAAGGCTTACCCGCTGGGGCAAATGGACTTGGAACAAAATGGGCCAGTTGACTTGGAACAAGAATGAAGGATTTGAAGAAGGGAAAAAACCGCCTCTTGCAGGCGGTGGAACTAAAGAGCAGAAACAAGAAGGCGGCGGCTTTCTGGCTTTATTGAAACGCCGGAAATCAGAATCACCGCAACAACCGCCTCGGCAAGTCAACCCTCCTCAAGCGCCTCAACCTAGGCAAGAACAGCCTAAACCGGTTGTGCAAGAACCGCGCCCAAAGCCCCCGGCGCAAGCAAAGCCTACTAAAGGCGGCGGACTGCCTAAAGGAAAAAGCGGTTTGCCTCAAGGAAAAGGAAAGCTTCCTGGCGGAAAATAATTTTCCCTCCCTTAAAAGCATTTCTGCAGTTTTTTCTTTCACGTTTTTATTTCCCAATGCAGTAGCGCGTTAGCAAGGGGTGGGCTTTTGATTGCGGGCGTGGATTCCGGAACGTGGAGGGCTTTCGCAGTGCTGGATTACGACGGGAACGTTGTTGCGGTAGAAAGCCGCAAGAACTGGACTCCCGATGCGTTCATCCAATCGCTTTCAGTTTTTTCGCCTTCGATAATCGCCTGCGACAAGATTCCAGTCCCGAAAAGCGCAAGGCTTTTGAAAAGCGTTTTTTCCGCCCGGTTATACAAACCCGTGCGCAGCATGACTGGATTGCAGAATGCTTTCCTGACTCGCGATTTCAGCGTGAACAACGAGCACGAGCGCGACGCGTTGGCCGCGGCGCTCAAGGCATTCCGTTCGCTTAACAACAAGTTCAAGCTGGTCGACAAGAAGGCGAGGGAAGCCGGCATTCCGCAGTCGCGCTTGGCTTTGCTAAAGCGCCTGGTTTTGAAGGGAGAGACTGTTGAAGGGGCTTTGAAGGCAGTAAAACTAATGGCTTAAAAACCGGTTTTTCCTTGTTTTTAAAGTCGGCAGGCTCTTCTTACAAAAGGCTTTTGGCGACGCAAAGCACTACGCAACATTTCGAGGTGGGGACCGCATGGAAGAATCAGGACAACAGCCGGAAATAATGCCTTCAAGCGAAAGGCGCAGCGACGACACGATTTACATAGGCAAGAAAGACGTCATGAGCTACGTTCTTGCGGTGGTAACGCAGTTCAACAAAGGCGCCAACCACGTCAAGCTCAAGGCGCGCGGCAACATGATTTCCCGCGCAGTAGACGTAAGCCAAATAGTGAAAAACCGTTTTGTGCAGGGCCTTCGCATTACGAATTTCGACGCTACGACGGAAGAGCTGCAGAGCGAAGACGGGTCGATGCGCAAGGTTTCTTCCCTTACGCTGACGCTGGAAAAGTAAAAAGCGGGCGTTTCCGCTTTCTTTTTATTTTCACGCAAACCTAGTTTTATTGTTTCTTTTTGGGAGTGAAGGTTTTTTCTTTGATTAAACTTTCTTTTCGAAAAGAAAGTTTAAGGGCTCGTAGTCGAATGGTAAGACGATCGCTTGACGTGCGATAGATTCGGGGTTCGATTCCCTGCGGGCCCACTTACTTTTTTCTGGCATTAGCTGCAGAAGCTGCGTAGGCATAAGCATGGCGGGCATGGCCTGCAACGTGAGCGGTTGCCGCAGCGTGGCCGGCGGCACGGGCGGCTGCTTTCGCCGCAGGATTGTTTGCTTTGCGTGCGGCAGCGTGGGATGCAAGCGCGGCTTTACGCACTTCTCCCACTTTCATCCCGCCGCGTGTCCAAACGCGAAGAGCTTGAATAGCTTTCCTAGGCCGCTTGTCTTTCGGATACTTATCCTCGAATAACGGGAGAACGAGTTCGGCGCATTTGGCAGCCCTTAGTGCCAATGTCTTGTGCTCTTGTGCGTCTAGCTTTTTCATAATTTTTATTCCTGTTCTTCCGCGAATTTCTTGATTTCATCGAAGTTTTCCACGATGAGCTTCGCCTTCTTCTTTCCGAAGCTGAACGGAAACCTTCCGTCCTGCTCCCCATCGCCCTTCAAGATGATGAGCTTGTTTCCCTTGTATTCCCCGAATTCCACAGCCATTTTTCAGCACCTCTAGTTTTCAAAGTTTCTTTTGTTTTCCAACAATCTTTTGTGCGAGCGAATCTAAATCCTTTTGCCCCGGCTCTTTCCGCATTTCCG
>DATDSY010000120.1:0-2162 GCA_035291125.1 Candidatus Norongarragalinales archaeon | reverse complement strand
TTTGACTTCCCCGGCTGAAGACGAGCGCAAGCTCATTCCGCTCGTAGCAGCGCTGAACGTCGGAGAACAGGACATGGCGAGGTATACAGTTAACATAACCCAGCGCCACGACTTGAAAACGCTGGTGATAGGCGTGGCAGCGCAGTGGAAAGAATGCGTCGCGTTCCAGAGTGTGGGATACGGGGATGTTGCTCAAGACAATGTTTTGTTCCAGCCATCCCACGTTCCTTCGGACCAAACTGATTCGAAGCACTTGATGGAGGAGCGGTTCGGTTCCGAAGTTTTCAAAACCCTTCAACTCACGCCATCCACTCCATCCGACCGGACTTCGTATTTGGTAGTGTTGAAATGCCGCGACAAATCCAGTTTCCGGGGAGAAAACTTTTTGTACCTGCAGAATTGCAATTATGCCTTCCCCGGGAGCACGAGCATTGACCCGAATTTGTGCTTGAATTTGAATAACAACGACGTTAAAACGAAATGCGGCTACGGGCCGTAGGCGAGCGGATGAAAAAACTGAAGGGTTACATAGGCCCGTTGGGGGACGACATTCCCAGCATTTTTCCCATAGTGTTCGCCGTCCTGATTTTCACGGGAACGATAATTTACGCGAACCAGCTCATCTCCTCGAAAGCCAAGCAGCTGGAAATCCGCGAGGGTGCGGTTTCACTCTCTTACCTGGTTACTGAAACAGGGTTTACAAAAGCGGAAACGCTGGAAAAAGCGTGCGACGAGAAAGTCAAGCCGAGGGCAGCGTCGCTTTCCGTGAAATACTTGATTACGCTAAAGCGTTTTTGCGACGGAATTCCGATAGACTTCAAGAGCACTGCCAGCGAATTGAACCCTTACACGCCGGAAACCGAGAAAACGAGCACTTTCTACATAGATAAATCAACGCTGGCCGGCGAAACTTGGACTTGGTGTTCAAACGACCTGGAGATTCCGGCAAGCGGGCTTTTCGAACAGCCGAAAGACAGCGTGTTAATGAGTTTTCCAGTAGCAGTCCCCTGCCCAGACTTTGACAGTTTCACCAACGGGCTGGGAGTGGTTAACGTGGTGGCTTGGAAATGATTTCTCCTGGAAAAAAATTGAGGGCGCAGGCGGCGATCATCGACGCGCTAATCCTGCTTTTGGTTTCGATAGCCGCTTCCATGCTTATTTTCAACTTCGTCGGGACTTGGGGAGAAGATCAAGACCAGGTTTTGCGAAGCGCGTACGTGCTGAATTACATGCAGAGCGTTTCAAAAGCGCTGTATTACGTCGACTCTTCCACGCTCTCGGAAATAAAGAGCGACGAGCTGGACGTTTACGAGAAAGCCTTGACTGCAACCGGTTTTGAGACAAACCCG
Source organism: Candidatus Norongarragalinales archaeon (assembly GCA_035291125.1). GTDB lineage: Archaea > Micrarchaeota > Micrarchaeia > Norongarragalinales > Norongarragalinaceae > UBA10210. The sequence continues at coordinate 813 of DATDSY010000120.1, read as the reverse complement.
CAGTACGATTTGAGCAGTCCGGATTACGGGTGCAACCAACTGAAAGACTATCCGGGAACGCTGCGGGTCACTGACTTGATGAAAAGAGATTTGGCGGACTCTAATCCCATTCCAATCGGCGGGGAGATGCCGAAGCTCGACGACAAGTTTGGAAACGCGCAAGTGCCGGGGCGCACTGCAGTGCGCTGCGCGCTGAAGGAATTGATGAAGCCCTTCGCTTTCTCCGGCTACAAATACTATTTCGAAGCGATCTTATCCCAACAGCCCGAAGCCAGCGGAATCACTGCGGGCGAGTCTACTGCATTGGTGCACTACGTCGGGCCGGAAATAACAAACTCGAAGGATACCGAAATCGTGGGCGTGGAGACTTCGAGCGGCTCCACCATCAAGCAAACGAACGGCAAGGGCACGGTAGTTCCAGGATGTTTTTCCGCAGTAGATAAAGGGCTGCAGATTCTCGCAGTCTCTTCTCCGTTCCAAGTTTTGTATTCCGACACGAGCGGCGGAACGCTCGACTCCAAATTCATCAAGTACAAGACGCGCATTTGCATTTGGCAGTCGAGAGAAGACGTTTAGCAAAAAAACTATTGCGCCTGCCTTTTGACGAAAACGTTTTCCCCGCACTTGGGGCAGGAATAGTCGAACCCGTCTTCCTTCGGCGCAATGAGCGGAGTGCAATTCGCGCACATGCCGCTCCCGCAATACGGGCAGAATACTATTCGCGAGTTGCTCGCGTGGCAGCGGGGGCAGCCGGCGCCGTTCGCAGGCACTTTCACGAACTTCACGTCGCCTTCGGCCTTCTGCTGCCGGGGC
>DATDSY010000119.1:0-7734 GCA_035291125.1 Candidatus Norongarragalinales archaeon | reverse complement strand
GCAGCTTTTTTCCACGAAAATTCTTTCTTCACGAGGCTCAAGCCGTTTGAAGAAAGCTTCGACGAAAGCTTTTTGTCTTTCAAAACTTTTTCGATTGCTTTCCGGAGCGCTCGGGCGTCTCCCGGTGGGACTACGAGTGCGGTTTTTCCGTTTTGCACCGGCAGCCCAATGTCCGTAGCCACGCAGGGCGTGCCGCACGCCAGCGCTTCGAGCAGCGAAATGGGCAGCCCTTCCGACAGCGAGGGGAGGACGAAAACATCGCTCGCTTTAACGAACTCCAAAGCGTTTTTCCGGTATCCGAGAAAATGCACTCGGCCCTTAAGTTCGGGATTCGAAGAAACGCGAGCTTCGAACTTTTGCTTCAAAGGCCCTTCGCCCAGCAAAAGCAGGTGAACGCTTGAAGGAAGCCCTTCAAGCGCGTCGAGCAGGAAATTAACGCCCTTCGTTTCAACAAGCCTTCCCACGAAAGAAATTCTCTTCGCCCCGGCTCCTCCGTACTGCCTCTCGATTTTCCAGATTCGCCTGCGGTCGAACGAAGGCACTGCAACTCCGGTTTTTATTACCACGGAGTTTTCAGGCAAGCTTCCGAAGTAATCGAGAAAATTCTTTCGCTCTTCCGCGCTCAGGAAAACCACCGCGTCCGCGCTAAAGCAAGCCTTGCGCTGCAGCCTCTTGAGCGCCTTCTGCACCAGTGAAGCGTACTGGGGCTGCCTGAAACCGAATCCGGCAGGCCGCACTATCACTGGCTTTCCGTTGAAAGAGCGGGCTTGCTGCGCTGCGAGCGGAGCGAAAATGCCGCTCGCTATTGCAACGTCGTAATCCAGCCCGACTGACTTGAGCATCGAAAAAAAATTGAATGACGGCGTGCGCAGGAAAAAACCGGGAATCCACCGCAGCCTGCAAACCTCAACCCCGCCTGAAACCTCGTGTTTTTTTTGCCCTGAAAAAAGCCTGGTGAGGATTATGGGCTTCTGCCCGAGCTTGGCAAGGTGCAAAGCCAGGTTTTGCGTGAAAGTCTCGAACCCGCCTGAACCAAGCTTGTCCGTGGAACCGCTGCCAACTGGGTATTCCTTCGAGCCCAAAACAAGCATTTTAAGAGATTTAGCCATGTAAAGTTTTATTTACATTAGGTATTTAAGCGTTCCTTATTTTTTAAGCGAATTTCGCGCTTGTGCAAGCGTTTCTTTAGCCAGGCGCCTGTTCGTGAAAAGGGTGATGGCAAGGAACAGCGCGAACAGCAGGGTTTTCAGAACGAACCCGCCTTTTTCGAGAAACGCGAAATAGGCTACTGCGAAGGCGAAGAAAAGCGCGTATTGCGTGACGCTTTCCCGCAATTCTACCTTGCGCCTGCTGCGCAGGTAATACCAGCCTATCGCCACCACCGCAATGTAGGTAAGAAGATTTGCATATGCCGCGCCTGCTGCTCCGAACTGAGGGACGAGGAAAAAGTTGAAGGCGATGCTGAACAGCGTAAGCAAGGCTGCGAGCAGCCCCGACATTTTCGTTTTCGCGACAGAGTCGAGCGACGCGCCGTTCAGGCCGTAGAACGCCATCAGCGGCAGCGCGAACGCGATTATTTTGAAAGGCAGGGCTGCGGGGGCGTATTCATTTCCGAGCAAGAGCGTCACGATAATGTCCGAGTAGTAAAAGAAAAACAGGCCTATGCACGAAAGCACGATGGTGTTCGCCTGCGCTACTTTCTTGTAATACATCTCGAGGTTTTGCTGCTGGCGGATCACGCGGGGCATCATTATGGTGAGCAAAGCGCCGGAGAACGGGAGGACTGCCGCGACCATTGCGTAGCCGATGTCGTAATAGCCCACTTCCGCAGTTCCCTTGAATGCCGCAAGGAAATAACGGTCCACCACTGCGATGAACGCCGCGACCATGCCCGCGATAGCAAGAGGCTTTGAGTAGTCGAACACTTGCGACAGCGTTTTCCGCTCGAAGCCGCCCAGCAGCCGAAAGTGCCTGAGCGCGGCGATTACGATAAGCAGTATTGCAAAGCCCCTTGCCACTGCGCTTAGAACTCCGTCGTGAAAGTAAAAAGCCAATGCTACGGAAAGCGCGCCAGCGGCAAAGTTGAGCAAAACGCCGTACTTGCTGTATTCCGCGAATTTCTCCGCCCCCTGCAGGGAAGCCTGGAAGACGGCGAAGAAAGACAGGCCCACGGACAAGAAGAACGCCGCCGCATAAGAGTAAAACCCGAGGGCGGGGGCGAAGAGCCCGATGACGAACTGCAGGGGAAAGAAAATCAGCGCTGAAACTGCCAGCGACATTGAAAGGACGGTCCCGACAATCGTTTTTTTTCTTCCCGGCGCTTTTGAAGTCCAATACAACACTCCGGAGTTCATGGACAAGAGCGTGAAAGCCTGGATTACGGTGGCGGTCCCCAAAATCAGGGCGAACAAGCCGTATTCATTCGGGCCCAAAAACCTTGCGACGAGCGGCTTGAGCATAAAGCTCAGCAGCGCGGTCAGCACGCTTGCAGAAAGAAGGTACAAGGCGTTTTTGAAGAAGCTCATGAAAACCAAAACCCATTCGGAAAACCGGAAATTTAAACCAGTCAGGCACCCAAAAACAGAATCAAACCCAAAAATTTATATTCACATATGTAAATAAAACTTTACATATCGTTTGGTGGTGGTTTTTTGGCATCTATACCGTGGATAAAGCCCATAATAGACGACGAAATGAAGAAAGCCTGCTTGAATGCGTTAGAAAACGAAAAGCTGGTCATGGGAGAAAGCGTCTTCAAGTTCGAAGAGGAATTCGCCAAATACTGCGGCGTCTCGCACGCGGTTTCCATTTCTTCAGGAACCGACGCGCTCATACTCACGCTCGAAGCTCTTGGAATAAGCGGAAAGAAAGTTTTGACTACGCCCGCTTCGTTCGTCGCAACAGCTAACTCCATACTGTATGCTGGAGGAACCCCGGTTTTCGCCGACTGTTCCATGGAAGACTATGCGCTCAGCCCTGCAGAAGCGGCAGGAAAAATTTCCGGCGCTTCCGCAATACTTCCCGTAGACTTGTACGGAATGCCCGCGCGGCTGGACGAACTCTCTGAAATGGCTGCAAAGCACGAAATTCCTCTTGTTGAAGACGCGTGCCAGGCGCACGGAGCCACGTTCAAGGGAATAAAGACCGGAGCGTGGGGAACCGCCGGATGCTTTTCGTTCTACACCACCAAAAACCTCACTGTCGCAGGAGACGGCGGAATGGTGACTACGAACGACGAAGCGCTCGCCAAGAAAATAGCTAAAATGCGCGATTGCGGCAGGAAAAGCCAGTACGAACACGACATGCTCGGAAGGACTGCAAGGCTAAACACCATCAACGCAGCCATCGGCCGGGTGCAGTTGAAAAAACTCGACGGGTGGAACGAAAGCAGGCGCAAGGGCGCGCAAAAATACTGCGAACTGCTCAAGGGAATTAAAGGAGTGAAGCTCCCGTCCCTCGAAACTCCGGACGCCAAGCCCGTGCACCACTTGTTCCCGATTCTCGTCGACAAAAGAAACGAGATGAAGGAATACCTCAAGCAGCAGGGCATCGGAACAGGAAACAATTATCCCATTCCAATTCACTTGCAGCCGTTGTACGTCGAAAAATTCGAGTTCAAGCGCGGTGATTTCCCGAATGCTGAAAAACTCTGCGATTCGGTGCTGTGCCTGCCGATGTTCGTGGGAATCACGGACGAAGAGATAGCAACCGTTTGCGAGGAAATCAAAAAGTTTCTTGAAAAAGCTTGAGTTGGGGTAGTAAAAATGAAAACCAAAGTTGCAGTGGTAGGCGTAGGGTATTGGGGAAAAAAGCACGTTGACGAATACACCCGCCTCGGGTGCGAAGTGCACGTGGCTGACGCGAACTCAGTTACAGCGGAAGAGTGCGCAGCCAAATTCTCGGCAGCCAGCTCCACGCTCGAAAAAATACTTGCCGACAAGGAAATCCGCTTCGTGAGCGTGTGCGTCCCGAACCAACTTCACTTTGAAATCGCGAAACAATGCCTTTTGGCAGGGAAAAACGTTCTCGTGGAAAAGCCGCTTGTAATGCGCGTCGAAGAGGGAGAGGAGCTGAAGAAACTGGCTGAAAGCAAAAGGCTCGTGCTGAACGTCGGCCACATTTTCCGCTTCAACAACGCAATCGAAAAACTGCGTGAAATGGTTGAAAGCAAGTCGCTTGGGCAAATTTACTCGGTCAGCCTCGTGTGGAATAACCTAGAGCCGATAAAGCCGGACAGGGACATCGTATTCGATTTGGCTCCGCACCCGTTCGACATCATCAACTACGTTTTCGGAAGAAATCCCGACAAGATTTCGTGCTTCGGGCGCGCCTTCCGCACCGAAGACAAGGAGGAAATGGCGCTGATTACGGGAAACCTGGGCAACACGCTCGTCAGCATCGAACTCAGCTGGCTCACGCCGAAGAAAGAAAGGAGCGTAACCGTGGTGGGAAGCGAAAAAAGCGTTTTCATCGACGCGCTTTCGCAAAAACTCTCGGTGTACGACAATTCCACGAAGGCGCTTGAAGACGTGGAGATAGTGCAAAACAACACGATTCAAGACGAACTGAAGTTTTTCCTGAACTGCGAAAGCGAAAAGAACAAGGCGGGAGTGGAAACAGGCATAAGCATCGTCAGGATGCTCGAAGCGACGGTCGAAAGCATGAAGGAAAACTCTAACAAACGCTAGTAAAAAAAATGGTGGAAGGTGGTCTTATGAAACTAGTGAACGAAAAGGGAAACTTCAAGATTATAGAAAACACGATGGTCGGAGACAACGTCGTAATACGCGATTACTGCAACATTTACGGCTGCGAAATCGGCGACAACACCAAAATCGCGGCTTTCGTGCAGATAGAGAAAGGCGTGAAGATCGGCAAGAACTGCAAGATAGAGCCGTTCGTCGCAATAGGCCAGGGAACCGAACTTGAAGAAGGCGTTTACATCGGCGCCAACGTCTGCTTCATCAACTGCCGCTATCCCGTCGCAGAGAGGGACGGAAAAATAGACAGCGAGTGGAAGATGGAGAAAACCCTGGTCAAGCACAACGTTTCCATCGGATCCGGAGCGGTAATCCTACCGTGCACCATAGGCGAGAATTCGGTTGTCGCTGCCGGATCGGTAGTGACTAAAGACATTCCTCCTAATTCGATGGTGATGGGCGTTCCTGCTAGAGTAGTAGGAAGCACTGACGAATTCAAAAAGAAAGCCTAACGCTGGCATTCCGCCGAAACGTGCTTTACAGCTGCAGGCCGCCGTCGATCCTGAAGACGCTTCCGGTAATGAAAGAAGACTTTTCGGAAGCGAGGAACGCGACGAGTTCAGCAACCTCTTCAGGCTTGCCCATTCTCCCCAAGGGGATGGTGGAAACGACTTTCTCTTTCGCTTCAGAAGGCATTTTTCCGGTCATGGGCGTTTCTACGAAACCCGGCGCGACTGCGTTTACCAGTATTTTCTTCCTAGCCAACTCTCTGGCAAGGCTTTTGGTAAACCCGATAATGCCAGCTTTCGTTGCAGCATAGTTAGTCTGCCCGAAATTCCCGTCCAACCCGACGATCGAAGAAACGTTGACAATCCGCCCGCCTTCGGGAATCAAGGGAATGAAAGCTTTGGTCACGTTGAAAACTCCGGTGAGGTTTACTGCAATAACCTCGTTCCACTCTTCCGGACTCATGTTCTTCAGCGTGCGGTCGCGGTTTATCCCGGCGTTGTTGACAAGAACGTCCACCTTTCCGAATTCGGCAGCCACCTTTTCCCGCATCAGCTCTACTTGCGCGTAATCGGAAACGTCTGCCTTGAAAATGAAAGCCTTGCAGCCGAAGGATGAAATCCGCGCTGCAGCCTCGCTTGCGCCGGGTTCGTGAGCAAGATAGTTTACTGCGACGCTGCAGCCTAATTCCCCGAGCTTTTCTGCAATGGCGCGGCCTATTCCTTGGGACGCGCCGGTCACCAAAGCAGTCTTGCCTTCAAAAGGCTTTTTGTTCAAATCGCCCAAAAAAAACCACCGTACAATATAGGAAAATAATTTGTTCGAACACAGTTAAAAAACCGCGCACCGCCCCAACCGTCCGCTTGCGTCCTCTCAGGTTATTTCGTCGTAAACTTTCTTCACTTTCCTCGCGACAACAGCAGGGTCGTGGACTTTCGCAACGGACTTGGGACCGGCGGCGGACAGCCTACGCCTTAAAGCGCCGTCAACCACCAGCTCTTCGAGCTTTTCGCCAATGTCCTTGTGGCCGCTCAGCTGGAACGGGTTGAAAGGCAGGAAGTCAACCAAGTCCTCGCGGACGTAGACGACAGTCGGCTTTCCGGCGCAAAGCGCTTCAAGCGAAAGCACGCCGTACCACCCGCCCATCAGCTGGTCGACGACTATGTCCGATGCGATAAGCCGCTTCCTGAACTCCTCGCGGGAAACGCCTTCGACCAAATCCAGGCGAACGTCAAACCCCCGCTTATTCAAACGCGCAACGGCCTCAACAACAAAATCAGTTCCTTTCTTGTTTCGGTCGGTGGGAGCGTGGAAAACCGTGATCGAACCTCGTTTTTTCCGAACAGCAGGCTTTGCAAGCTTCCACTCGCTCGCGTCAACAGGATTGGGAAGCCACTGAGCATCGGGAACTGCGTCAAGCATGTCGGGCGTTGAAACGAACTTCCAATCCGCAAATTTCGTGAGAAAGCCCGCGCCCTTTTTATCAACAGTATACCCCTCGCGGTGGAACGTCCTCTTGTAAACGTCGTGCCCGTGAAAGTGGTACACTATTTTCTTTCCCGCCGCTTTCAGCAAAGGCGCGTCCGCATAAAAAGGCAGAAAGGAAGCCGCGTGCATGTGAAAAACGTCGTACTCGCGCATATGCTTAAGGAGGTATTTCAGGCGGTAGGCCGGCTGCAGCACGCGAGGGTAACGGTCGACGTCGAGGTTGACGTCGAACTTGTTGTGAAAACGGTGTTCGCGGAAAGTAACTACCGTGCTTTGCACTCCCATTTTTTCGAGCGAGCGCGACAACAGCCACGGCACGTTGCAAATGTCGCCCAGCTGCAGCACCCTGATCCGATCCATAAAAAAAGTAAGCCAAACTTTAATTAAATGCGATGCGTGAAGCATCGTAAGCCAAGAGGCAAGACGGACTATGAAAAAGCTTGCAATAGTTTTCCTTTTCGTGGCAGCTCTGGTTTTCTTGCTCCAGCCTTCCGCATTCTCGTTCAACAGCAGCAATTGGTATTACACTTCGTTTTTGCAAAACCCTTCGGAAAACGCCGCGTCGTGCAACTTTTCGCCGCTGTTCCACGCTTACAACCTCTTGTGGAAGCCGTTTGAATTCGCAGGCGTAAGCATTCAAACGTTCTGGCTCTTGCTTTCGCTTGCAATAGCCGCGATAGGTGTTTTCCTGCAATACAAGTGGGTCGAACTCGCGGCGGGAAGCAAGAAAATTGCTTTGGCTGCAGCCTTGCTTTCCTTCGTTTTCATAGACTTTCTGGCGCCAGTCACACTCCCCGCCCCGCGCCACTTTGCATTCTTCATATTCATGCCCCTGGCGTATTACTCCTTCTTTTCCCTCCTCCGCAAAATCAACGTCAGAAGCCAAATACTCCTCACGGTTTCAACAGCAGCGTTGATTGCAACGAACGCAATGTTCGGATTGTTTTTCGCGGTTTCAATAGCATCTTTTTACGTCGCGCTGGTTTTGGCAAAGAAATTGGACAAGTACTCCATTCCGCTCACTGCAATTCCCCTTCTC
>DATDSY010000118.1:0-12271 GCA_035291125.1 Candidatus Norongarragalinales archaeon | reverse complement strand
TCTATTTGAGCAAATACTCGCTCTTGAATTGAATTTGCGTTGCAACGGGTTTTAAATACACGAACGGCTGAATCTTGAGTTTATGCAACTGATTATCGCCGAAAAGCCGAAAGTCGCCGAAAAGATAGCCTTCGCCCTAGGCAAGGCGGTGCGCAAAGTGCACGGCGGAGTCGCGTATTACGAAATTCCCGAGAAAAACGCGGTTGTAGCGCCTGCAGTGGGACACTTGTTTTCCCTAAAGCAAAAAACCACCGGCAGCGGCTATCCGGTTTTTGAGATAGAGTGGATTCCGTCTTTCGAAGCCAGCGACTCGAGCGCGTTCTCCAAGAAATACTACGCGCTGTTGAAGAAACTTGCTAAGGAATCCGACGAAGTTGTTAATGCCTGCGACTGGGACGTGGAAGGCTCCACGATTGGAGGCAACATAATACAATTTCTCGCAAAAGGAAAGAAAGCGAGGCGAATGTTCTTCTCCGCGCTCACCAAGGAAGATTTGGCTGACGCCCACGCCGACCTGCAGCCGCTAGACGTTCCCACCATCGACGCTGGGCAAGCAAGGCACACGCTCGACTGGCTCTGGGGCATCAACGTATCCCGCGCTTTGATGAGTGCAGTGCGCAGCGCAGGCAGGTTCAAGATACTCAGCATGGGCAGGGTGCAAGGCCCTGCGCTCGCGTTGCTCTCCGAACGCGAGCTGAAAATCAAGGCTTTCCTATCCACGCCCTACTGGCAGTTGTTCGCTTACGCACGCGAAACGGAATTCACTCACGTCAAGGAAAGGTTCTTGAAAAAACAAGAGGCCGAAGCAGCGTTCAAGAACACGTCCAAGAATGCGTTCATCAAAAGCATTGAAAGCAAGCGCATAAAGCAGCTCCAGCCTTTTCCCTTCGACCTAACGAGCCTCCAGATCGAGGCGTACGCCACGCTTGGGCTTTCGCCCACCAAAACCCTGAAACTCGCGCAAGAGCTGTACGAAGCCGCTGCAATAAGCTACCCAAGAACCTCGTCGCAAAAGCTTCCCGCGAAATTAAACCACGAAAAAATCATCAAGCAGCTTGAATCCCAAAAGCACCTTGCTCCTTTCGCCCAGCAGCTTGCAAAAGAAAAACGGTTCACGCCTCACGAAGGGCCCAAGAGCGACCCGGCGCACCCGGCAATCCACCCCACGGGATTGCATCCGGACGCAAGCAAAGACGCGCTTCGCTTGTACGAGCTGATTGCGCGAAGGTATTTGGCTTCTTTCTCAAAACCCGCGACAGTAGAAAAACAAAAGGTCGTACTGCAAGGCGGTTCGGAGGAATTCCAGGCTGACGGCGTTACCATCGCGGAAAAAGGGTGGTTCGAGGTTTACGGCCCGTTCCTGCGCTTGAAGGAAAAACAGCTCCCGCATTTCACCGAAGGGGAGAAAGTCGCGATTGAAAAGCTCGAAATGGTAGAAAAGCAAACCCAGCCCCCGCAACGCTACACCGAAGCTTCGATAATCAAAGCCCTCGAGGCAGAAAACCTCGGGACTAAAGCGACACGCGCAGAAATTATCCAAACCCTTTTCGACAGGCAGTACGCAACCGGAAAATCTATTGAAGTCACGCCTTTGGGGCTGAGCGTTTTCGAGGCGATGAAAAAACACGTTCCGGAAATAATGTCCCCCGACCTTACGCGGCATTTCGAAGGCGAAATGGAGGAAATCCAGGCGCAGAAAAAGCAGAGGGAGGAAGTGGTCGAGGAAGGAAAAAACGTTCTCGGCAAAATCCTGAAGGACTTCAAGAAGGAAGAGAAGGAAATCGGCAACGAACTCACGGAAGCCGTAGGCGAAACCCAACGCCAGGCGAGCGAACTGGGCAATTGCAACAAGTGCGAAGGCGGGAAGATAGTGCTAAGGCGCGGGAAATTCGGGTTGTTTGCAGCGTGCAACCGCTATCCCGACTGCAAGAATACGTTCTCGGTTCCGAAAAACGCGCTCATAAAGCCTGCAGACAAGGCCTGCACGTTCTGCAAGACGCCGATCATCACGGTGATAAGAAAAGGCCGGAGGCCGTTCGACATGTGCCTCACGCAGAATTGCGAGAGCAAGAAAGACTGGGGCAAGGGAAACTGGATTCAGAAGAAAAACGATGAAAAAAGCGATTGAAATGATGAGCAGGATTACGGCTTTTGCAAGCAGGTTCGTGCTCCCTCCGCGCAGGACGGCATTCATTGCGAAAATGGCCTGGAAGTTTGCGCCCAGGGGGGAAAGCGAATTTGCGGGAAAACGCGTGAACAAACGCGAGAATATGCTGCTAGTAACAACCAGGCTTTACGACGTGGTTGGCGGGTACAAAAGCGATATTCTCGCGTTCCCCAAACCAGAACACTTCAAAATCTTGGAATTGGCCTCTTCGAAGTTGGTGCCAGGAGGGCCGGCATCCGAAAACCCGAATGCAATAGGAAGCATTAGGTTCGTAACAAACCACGCTGGCGACATCAAAGTCACATACGTCCAATTTCATTACAAAGTCGGAGACAATCCGTTGATGCCACAATCGTTCCACGAAGACCACAAAGAGTGGAGGATTGAGTCCCTAAAGGCGCTAATCGGCTTGGCGAAAAGAAACCGCAAAAACATCGGGATTTCAAAAGAGATTTTTATGCGCTATGACGAAAAGACAAAGGAAGAAACGGCTTTCGACCCTAAAGCGTTCAAAGAAGAATTGGCTAAAGTTTGCGAGGAACTCGGAGTGGAAAAGGGAGAAAAAGACGGAACAATAACAATATTCACGGGAGATGAAAACTAAAAATGAAAATCACTCTCGACATTCGCAAGAGCGCGATGGAAAACGCACAGGCGCTGTTCGACGAAGCCAAGAAATTCCGCCGCAAGGCTGAAGGCGCGAAAAAAGCGATTGAAAACACCAAACGCAAAATCGCCTTGGCGCAAACGCCACGCAAGCAGGAAAGCAAAAGCGCTGCCGGAAGGCACAAGAAAAAATGGTTTCACGAATACCGTTTCTTTACTACTACGAACGGCCTGATGTGCGTGGGCGGAAAGAATGCAAAACAAAACGACACGCTAGTGGCAGCGCAGTTGAAGGAAGGCGACTTGTTCTTCCATGCCGACGTGCACGGTGCCTCCGCAGTGATACTAAAGGAAGGCACAACCAAAGCGAAAGAACAGGATTTGCTCGAGGCGGCGCAATTCGCCGGAAGCTATTCAAACGCATGGAAAGGGGGAAGCGGAGTTGCTGACGTATACTGCGTGGGAAAAGACCAGGTTTCCAAGCACTCGCACGGAGAATTCGTCGGCAAAGGGGCGTTCTTGATTTCCGGCGAAAGAAAATGGTTCAAGAACACCCTACTCGAAATCGCGCTTTCGGACGACGAAAACGAAGCGAAGGCCGAACCCGCGCTGAAAACTCAAGGCAAAGGAATAATCCTCAAGCCGGGAGGCGAAACCAAGGAAGAACTTTACAGGCAATTGAAAAGCCAGCTGAAAAAAAGCAGGGTTTCCACCGACGAGTTCTTCGCACTCGTTCCAGGCAATTCTGAAATCGCTTAAATACGCCCTAAGACTATTAGTTTTGGAGTGTTTGAAATGTCTGAAGCGAAACGCCTGCTTGTTCTTTGCGTCGACGTAGACAACGACTTGGGCGCCAAAGCCAAAGTCAAGGGCCCCATCGTCGGAAGGGCAGAAAACATCAAGGCGGCTAATGCATTAGGCATCGCAGACCCTGAAGACTCCGACGTCAACACGATTTATGCGGCAGTCAAGCTTTACGACGAGCTAGGCAAGGAAGCTAAAAGCGTTTTCATCGCAACCCTCAGCGGCGACGCGCGAGGCGGGTACCACGCCCACTCGGAAATAGTCAGGCAACTGGAAAAAATAATCGACTCCCTAGCTCCGGACGCATGCGTTTTCGTCAGCGACGGCGCGAGCGACGAACAGATGATTCCCCTCATCAACTCGCGAATCAAGGTAAACAGCGTGCGCACCGTTACAGTAAAGCAAACCAAGCAGCTCGAATCGACGTACTTCGCCATTCTGGAGAAAATAAAGGACCCGCAAATCGCGCGCATCGTTTTCGGGATTCCTGCGCTCGTCCTCCTGTTCTTCGCGCTGTCCGACTTTTTCGGCTCGAAATTCATAATGGGAATAATAGGCGTTTACCTTCTGGTGTTCAAGGCTCTCGGGGTGGAAGACAAGATACTCGCGCTAGCCTCCGAAATCAGGGTTTCGTTCGAAAACGTCAGCTTCATATTTTATTTCGCGTCGGTCCCGTTCTTCATCGCCTCCCTGTGGATGGCGTTCAACCGCGTTTTCACGCTCCAGTATTCCGGAGCCACGCTCAGCACCGCCAAAGTCATAGCGTGGTTTGCCAAAGACCTCCTCTTGCTTTTGCCCGTCGCGGTATTGCTGATAATAGTGGGCGAAGTCCTGCAAGCCCTGTCCGAAAAGAAAAACCACATGCTTCCTGAATATCTCATTCAAACGGCTGGAGTGCTGGTATTCTGGCTGATTTTCACCAACACCGCCGACTGGGTTATCGGAACGCTGTCGTTCGAAAACTTCTTCTACTCGCTTTTGCTGGGAGTGGCGGCAATGTATCTCGTCTCTTATCTTGCCCGCGAGTTCAAGCACGACTTGTTCTCCAAAATGCATTTGGAAGGAAAAGGCGTTTACACGGAATTGGGAAGCCACGTGGGAGTAATCGTCGGAATAAACAAGAGGAACGAAACGTTCATAGTAAAAACCTCTTCCGGCCAAAAAATCGACTTGAGCATGCGCAACATCGCAAGCTTGGGCGAAAAGATCGTGGTCAAATACTGATTATTAAGCCTTAGCTCGGGAAGAATCCATCATTTCCCGGCTGGTCTTTACCGAATTGCTTAGCTTGGCGTACACTGCCGAAGCGTTTTTCTCATCGAAAAGAAGCGAAAGCTTGTCGTGCGAAGAGAAAACCTCTTTCACGCTAACGCCCAAATCGCCGAACTGGCGCGCTATGTACTCCAACACTCCGTAAGTGTCGAACTGGTCGCTCGGAAAGTGCATGGTAACCAACGCCAGCAACGAGTATTTCTGCAAGACTTGCGCCGGGGCAAGGGAAACCAAGTCCTGCTCGTACTTGGACAGTGCAACGACGGAAATCTCTTCGCTGCGCTGCAGCAAATACATTTTCTCTCCCGACGCCCAGTCTATGCGCTGCTGGAAATCTATGAGCTTCTTGTGCAAAACGTCTGTCCTTCCGAAGTGAATCAGGCTCATGCCCGTGCGCAGGAAAAACCTCGTTCCTGCCAGAGTCTTGAAAACTGGAAAAGGCTCGTTCTTCGCAAGAGAATCCCCGTACTTTTTCACGGCAAGGATGATAGCATCCTCCCCTGCCCCGCCGCTTACGCGCTTTTCCACAAACGGCTTGAGAAAACGCGCCAACGCCGAGTAATTAACCAAATCCGCCTGCAGGGAAAAACGCAGGAAATGCATTTCGGAAAGAAGTTCAAAAACCGCTTCCGAAACAGACTGATCCAAGAACAACCAACTCCGCTCTAGAAAGCCAAAAAAAAACAGCTACAACCCCAAACACAACTGATGCACCCCCCACTATAAAAATGTTGATGAAACCCCCCAAAAAACACAGAAAATGGGAAAAAGCTAGAACAAGTATAATTTTAGACAAGAAATCGGTAAAAGGAAAAATATAAATACCCCTGGAATTTTAAAGAGTTGGAGGTGGCGGAAAGAAGACGAGGAAAAAAAAAGAAATTGCGGGAAGGGCGCCGTAATATTTAAAACACGTAACCCCAAGGAGGCGCCTTTCTCCAACCTTTTCACCCCAAGGGAGGTTGGAGAATCATGGAATATGTACATCCGTCAAACACAGAGAACGTGGAAGTATTCGGGCTTGCCGTGATTTTCGGATTTACGCTCTTGTCCGGCAACATCCTGCTCATAGCACTGGCTGCTTTCCTGATTGCGATGTTTCACCACCACAGGGCTCCGCCTGCGAGGGAAGAGCACGAGTTCAGCCTTTAGGGAACACGCGGCAAATAGTGCAAAAGGCCCCGCCTAGCGTATTTTGAACCGTAGCAGGGCGGCTATCTTGAACGCCTCGAACTCGCGCCCTGCACTGTCCTCGGAATCGAAAATTACGAGCTCCGCGCCCTTTGCCCGGGCTTTCTCTACCAGCGCGTTCGCCTTCGGGTCCGTGCGCACCAGCTCGTCGAGAACCAAAAGCTTTTCCGCGGCGTTGTAGTCTACCGCACTTTCCACGCTTTCCAGGCCGTACGCCACCAGCCCATCGTCCTTGCCTACATGCATCTTTAAATCTTCAAGCAAACCGAACTCCATTGCAATGCGCTGGTTTTTCATCACGCGCTCCAAAACCTTGTTTTTCAGCAGCTCGTAAACCCCGCTTTCCTCGGCGGTCGAGCAGTGCTCGAAATACGCTTTCTTAAGCAACTCGGGATTTTTCTCGCCCAAAAACTTCTTGAAATTGTCGCGTGCAAACCCGGGCCCTGCAATTACAATAGTGCTCCCGCCTTCGATGGCCTTAGCCAGCTCAAGGAAAAACGACGATTGCAGGGAATCGAAATTCTTGGGATCGTGCTTGTTGGCCTTGTTGTCTATCTCGCCCGCAAACTTCACGCCCCGCACGTCAATGCGCGCCAGGCGCGCCGCGTGCTCGTCCATTACTACAACGGTTATAACGGTCCGGGCGGTTTTCTTCAAAGCCTCCTGCAGGAAGCTTTCCTCCAGCGAACTCAGCCGTTTTTTCAAAACGAAGTTTTCACCCAATTCAACGTCTAAAGTGTGGTGCTCCCCGAAAGACACGTACTCTTCCGGGCTTCCGGAAAGGATTACGCCCGTAAGGCGCAGCTTGTTCACGCTCTCGGAAAACTCGACGTTATCCAGCTTGAGTTCCAGCTTCACTTTCTTCTTTTCAACAGTAATTGGCCTGTTCCGCCCTTCTGCCTTGAAGCTCCTGAAAGAATGGCCTTCCACGATATCGCCCACGCTAACTATCTTCGTCAAGTACCACAAGTCCTCCAGGGACTGCGGCGATAGTTTGAACTTTCCATCCTCGCGGTGAATGAGTTTCATGAAAAGAAATGGGGGCGGGCGGTTTAATAGTCTTCTCGCCAGACGCCTAGATTTACTCCCTAGAGCTCAAGCCCGCCAAAGAAATTAGGGTAACTAGGGAGTACATGACGAACCCGTACACGCAAGTGGGAATGCCCAAAATGCCGGCAGACTCGGAAGGGCACGACACTCCAGGCTCATTTTACTGTGTCCCCGCCGTCCACTATTATCGCTTGCCCAGTAACAAAACTGCTTTCCTCGCTCGCAAGATAAACGCAGGCCCAAGCAATGTCTTCAGGCTTTCCAGGCCGCTGCAGGGGGATTGTTTTAGCCGTCTGTTTGACGACTTCGTTGCTCATCCCCAGAGCATGCACGCCAGGGGTGTCTATCAAACCGGGGCATACGGCGTTCACGTTTATTTTCAAAGGAGCTAGTTCCAACGCCAGCGCACGCGTGAAGCCCAAAACCGCGGCTTTCGTCGTGCAATAGTGCACCAACCCAGGGTATCCTTTGACTGCTGCAATGCTCGAAATCGTTATTATCTTCCCGCCTTTGCCCTGCTTTTTCATTTGCTTTGCCGCGGCGAGAGTGCAGTTCCTGACGCCCTCTACGTTTACGGCCAAAGCCTTGTTCCAAGCCGGGTCGCCGAAATCCTGGTCGAGAAAATTCTTGAACGGATAGATTCCCGCATCGTTGACGAGCACGTCGATTTTCCCGAATTTCTTGACTGCTGAAGCGACCGCCTCCTTTGCATGGCCTGCGTTGGAAACATCGCATTCCACAGCAATAGCGCTCGAGCCTATCGAAGAAGCAACTTTCTTTGCGGTTGCAAAATCCACGTCCGCAATAACAACTTTAGCGCCTTCCTTGGCGAAAACGCGGGCGATGCCTTCGCCTATCCCCTTGCTCGCGCCCGTAATCAACGCAACCTTTCCGTTAAGCCTAGCCATGCACATCAACTCCTTCCTGCTAAAGCAAGAAGGCAGGCAAGGGATTTAAAGTTTTCAAAACCGCGCGCGAAAGGGGTTTCCTTAAGGCTAGTCTTTCAGCAGGGCGGCGATTTCGCTTTTGCCCATTACCTTCGCGCACTTTTCGCAGACAGGGCTTATGCCGCAACAGTCGTAAAACACTTTCTTGCATTTCTTGCAAATCATCTACAATCCCCTCACATGAACCCGCCGTACAGGATCAGCAGCCCGAATAAAATCATTATTGCCCCCAGCGCGAGCTTGTAAACCTTCTTGTGCCTGTGCTGGAAACGCTCTATTTTGTCAACGAACGTGGTGTTTGAGGCGAAAAGCAATACCACAGCCAGCGGCAGAACGAACATCAAATTATAGAACACCAGGAGCAGGAAGCCTTGCATTGCAGTCGTCTGCGCGTTCAACAGGCCGAGAACTGCCACGTATATTCCTCCGGCGCACGGGAATGCGCACAGCCCCACAAGCAGTCCTGCGACAAGCGCCGCGGGAATAGTCGCTTTTTCAATGGTCTTGTTAATGTGGGGGGAAGCGAACTTGGGAATCGTAAGCGTGTTGGTTCCGGCAAACGCATCCTTAAGGTCTATCAACCCCACCAGGATTGCCAGCAACGCGCCGATCTTCGATATAAGGTGCGGGGTGAAGAAAGTGAATACTTTGAGTATACCCAAGCCTATGAGGAGATAGGTAACGAAAACCCCGAAAATGAACGCCGCACCCATGAGCAGGATGCTTTTGCGCTTGTGCTCGAGCGAAAGCAGGAACGCGATGAAAAATAACAGCACAGCAAAGCCGCACGGGTGCAAGCCGTCGATTATGCCTGAAACTGCCACGAGCGGAAGGAGGGATTCGAACGTCATTTTATCACTTTCGCGTAAACCAAAACCAGGAACAACAGCGCCAAGCCCAGCAAGCCCAAGACAATCGCATTCGCGTCAACGCGCACTTTAAGCGAATCCAAGCCCCCAGCGGACTGCACGCCATCATGCGAGCATTCGGAAATTGGCTGGTCAATGGGACATTCCACTATTTTCCCGTCTTTCAAGTGGAAGTAAGAGCTGACTTTCTCCATCGAATCCTGCGTTACCACGAGCGAATCGTAATCCTGCGCTTCTTCGGACAAAAACTTTTGCATCACACCCAAAGGAAAGTGCCCTTCGAACAAGTACTTCCCGTCCACGAGCGTAACCAAGTGCCCCTGCATTTCGAAAGGAACGCCGAACTTCTGCTGTATTGATGCCACTTCGCTCCGCGCCTGAGCGTCACCCAAAAAATCCTTGATTTCGATTTGCTTCACCCCTTCGGACTCGAGCGCTGCGTAAAGGCTCGAAATGTATGAAGAGCAGTGGCCGCAAGCCTCGTTCTTGTAAATCACCGCGCTTTGCGGGGAGTAGGCCGAGGCAAAGCTGCTGCCTAAAACGGCCAACGCAACCAAGGCAAACAAAGCGGACAACAAAATTTTCATTAGCAACACACCGTCTTACTGTGGGAAGAAGAGGGGGGATGGGCGGCTTTTCCTCAGCAACCGCCCACCATGTCTGGAGCATTAGTTATGCCTGCCGGAAGCTGAACGCTTTCGCTGGACTGCTGTGCGCTAGCCCCCGATTGGGGCGCTGGCGCGAAAGAATTTTTCGCTGCCCCAGACACTTGCGCGTTCAGCTGCGAAAGCTGCACCGCCTGAAACGCGCTTACCACTACCAAAAGCCCTATCAAAATTCCGAATACCAACTGCTGATTCATTTCAACACCCCTTTTGTTTTTTCTTTACTTGATTTTTCTTTTTTCAAAAAAAAGAAAAATCATTCAGCAACAACTGCATTTCTTCTTACCCTTGTTCATTTCAACAACCTCCAACCATGTCCGGGGCATTTGCAAGCGCTCCGGCTGAACTTGCACTGCCCGAACTTGCTCCGGCAGAACCGCTTGCAGCCTGCGAGGGCTTGAAGTCGCGGAATTCGTTGGAAGCCAAGTCAAGCGCGTTTATGTTAGAATCCATTCCTGCCGAAGCGAAGGAAACCGCTTTCGAAACGTGCTGCTTGGGAAAGAACAGTATCTTCCATTTGGCCATTTCCTCAAGAATCTTATCGTCGCTCATGTCCGGATGCTTCGAAAGCAAGTACATCGCAAGTCCGCGCATCGCGGCGGAATGCTGGCAGCCGCAAGCCGGCTGGCCGTTCGAAAATACCAGTTCGGTCGCCCCGCAGCAGTACTCGCAAGCAATCATCTTGCCCATTGCAACGTAACGCTTTTGTGCGTCAGCATCCAGCATGGAGAATTTCAGCGTGCCGGTGGGATACAAGTCGCCGTCAAGCTTGCCCAAAATGGTTAGGCTTTCTACAGGCTTGTCGTAACTCACGCTCAGTTCCGAACCGTAAACGTCCGGCACTCCCTTTGGAATCACCCGGTCAACTACTGCCTGCAAGCTCGCACCAGAGCTTGCTCCCGAAGAGGACTGTTGTACGGCGCTGCCGCCGGAACTCAAGGCCGGAGCCGAATAAAGCAAAATCTGGTTTGAAAGCGAGGAAATCTGGTATTGGTTGAAAGCCAAGACCAGCACCAGCAACGCCAACGCCGAATAAACCGGCAGGGAAAAATCGTGCGCCTTTCGTTCGTGTTCATGTTCGTGTTCACTCAAAACAATCACCCTTACAGCTTTTGTAAACCTTTACGAAAGTTTCGTGTCGCAGGTGTTTAATAAACCTTTGCATTTGTTGTAAAGCTTTAAATAAAGGCAGGGGCAAGAGTAGTTCATGGTCGGCATGAAGGGCCTCCGCTTTGAAAAGCTGGGGTCGAAGACGAAGGGATTGAACGCTTTGCTCAGCCCGCTCGAGAACGAGGTTTTGGAAGTGCTGTGCAAATGCCACGAGGCTACTGTGCGTGACATCCACAAGAAGCTGAAAAGCAAAAGCGCCCTTACGAGCGTGGCGGTAATACTGGACAGGCTGCACGACAAGAAGCTGGTTACTCGCAAAGCCCTTTTAGGAAGGGGAGGGCAGCATTACGTTTACAGCGCGAAAGCCTCGAAGAAGGACTTAGAGTATTCGGTTTTGGAAAACACGGTCAACAAGCTGATCGAAGGCTTCGGAAGCACTGCTGTAAGCTATTTTAACGAGCGCTTCAAGAAGTAATATGTGGTTGAATGTTTGAAGACCTAATGCTCGGGCACCTGGTTGACGTAGTAGCAGGTTTTTTCTCCAGTCCGCTTAACGTAACCCTTTCGTTCGCATCGCTGGCTATTGCATTGCTCTTATTTTTCAAGCTCAACGACAAAGCACTTTCGCAAAAACAACGCATTTCGCTAGTTTATTTGCATTTGGCATTCTTGTTTGCTCCGCTTGTTTTTCTCGCGCTGTCTATTTCCTGCCAAGTCGCCTCGATAGCCTGCGCCGTCACCATAACACAGCTTCTGCTCTACTCACTGCCGCTAATTATCATCGGCACAATAGTAGCCGGCTTCATTCTCCTGCCGCGTTATTACAAAAGCTCGAGCTTGAAAGCCCCGGAGTCTTTGAACAAGTTCGTCGAAAAGGAATCGAAGAGGCTTAAGCTCAAGAAAACACCGGAAATTCTTTCCGCGAATTCTGGCAAGCCTTCGGCATTCACGCTTGGCTTCCTCAACCCCCGAATTTTCGTGAGCGTGGGAATGCAGGAAGTATTGAACAAGAAGGAAATCGAGGCCGTGCTCCTGCACGAATTGGCGCACGTCAAGAACGCATCCTCGTGGTTTAGGTTCTCTTCAGCCCTGCTCAAAGCGTTTTCGCCCTTCGCTGCAGTGCGCAGTTTCGGATTCAGCGTCGACGCCGAGGAACGCAAGGCAGACGCTTACGCGGCCCGCAGGCAAGGCACGCGCCGGCACCTGAACTCGGCGAAGAAAAAAGCCTCGATAAGTTGCTGACCTTGCAAATGCAAAACAAAACTATTTAAACAGCGGGAGCCAGTTACTTTTACAAATTTTGTAAAGGTAATCGCTTGGCTTCGCTTGCATTCTTTTGGAAACGCCCGCTTTTGGCGGCATTTGCGGGAGGCACGTTCCTGCTCGCCGTATTCTTCAGCCTAATGCTTGCGACAAACCCGTGGAGCATCGCAGTCATAGAGTTCAAAAGGCTCTTCCCGTGGATTGCAGCGCTAGTGGCGGGATTTTCCATTCAAGCGTACCTCTACGCCACGCTCAAAAAATCGATTGCGGAAAAGGCGGCGTTGGCAAAGGCGAAGGGCGGGATTGCTGCCGCAGGCGGAATGTCCA
>DATDSY010000117.1:0-2645 GCA_035291125.1 Candidatus Norongarragalinales archaeon | reverse complement strand
CGGGGCGACGATTTTGCAGTAAATGAACGTCGAGCATCCCGCTGCGAAAATGATGGTTGAAATCGCCAAGACTCAAGACGAAGAGGTTGGCGACGGGACTACCAGCGCAGTCGTGCTTTCGGGCGAATTGCTCAAGAACGCTCTCGATTTGCTCGACCAATCGATTCACGCTTCAACCATAATCGCAGGCTACAAAATGGCGTCGGCAAAAGCCATTGAAGAGCTCCAGTCGATTTCCCAGACTGTAAGCTTGAAGGACAAGTCCACGCTCGAGAAAATCGCCGCGGTTTCGATGGGCAGCAAGACCGTTTCGGCTGGAGAAGCGAGAAACTTTCTGGCGAAAATGGTTGTCGACGCGGTGACGCAAGTTGCAGTAGAAAACGCGGGCAAGTTTTTGGTCGACAAGGATTACATCAAGCTCGAGAAAAAGCAGGGCGGCGACGTCATGCAAACCGCGCTCATCAACGGCGTTTTGATAGACAAGGAAGTAGTGCATCCTGGAATGCCCAAAAAGCTCGAGAACGCGAAAATCGCTTTGCTCGACGCTGCGTTGGAAATCGAGAAGACCGAGACCGACGCGCGCATTTCCATAACCTCTCCAGACCAGATGACTGCGTTTTTGGAGCAGGAAGAGAAAATGCTCAAGACCATGGTGGACAAAGTCGCCGCGTCGGGAGCGAACGTTTTGATGTGCCAAAAGGGCATTGACGACGTTGCACAACACTATCTTTCCAAGAAAGGAATTCTCGCGACAAGGCGCGTAAAGAAAAGCGACATGGAAAAGCTCGTGCGCGCAACAGGCGCGCGCATCGTGACCACGCTCGACGACCTAGGGTCGAAGGATTTGGGGCACGCCGGCTTGGTTGAAGAACGCAAGATTGCAGGAGAGCAAATGGTTTTCGTCGAGAAGTGCAAGGACCCAAAGAGCGTGACTTTGCTCGTCAGGGGCGGAACGCAGCACGTGGTGGACGAAGCCGAACGCGCTCTCGTGGACGCCATCGGCTCGGTGAAATCCGCGGTTGAAGACGGGAAATACGTAACTGGCGGAGGAAGCACTGAAATGGAGCTGGCAACGCGCTTGCGCAAGTACGCTGTTGAAGTGGGCGGACGCGAGCAACTGGCGATTCAAGTTTTTGCGGATGCGTTGGAAGTAATCCCCCGCGCGCTCGCCGAATCATGCGGCTTGGACGCGATTGACACTCTCGTCGACTTGCGCAGCAAGCACGAGAAGAAGAATGTGGGCTTGGGAATAGACGTTTACAAGGCGAGAGTGTACGACTTGGGCGCTTTGGGCATAATCGAGCCCGTGCGCGTCAAGAAACAGGCAATCCAGTCTGCAAGCGAAGCTGCCGAGATGATCTTGCGCATCGACGACATAATCGCGTCGAGAGGCAAGCCCGCATCTCCGGCGGGAGGCGGCATGGGTGGCATGGGCGGCGGCATGGACATGTAAGCCGCGTTTTTCTTTTTTTTTCTTTTCTCCTGAAAAGGCTTTTTAACCACGCTCGTCCTGGTTTATTTCTAGAAAGAGTTTTAGCGAGGTGTGGGGATTATGGTGAAAGGCTGGAGTTCGGAAAGCACTACGAACCGCTTGCTCATGATAATCGCCTTATTCGTTGCAATACTCACTTTCGCCCTGGTTTTCGTGCTCGAGTCCGCAAGCTGGACTTCTACCCCCTCCCAAGAAAACAAAGCTTCTTTGTCTGGCTATTTCGCCGCGGTAACTCCCGCGAATTCCCCTGCAGTTCGTGCAGCAAGCAAGCCAGATTTGGTTGCCGTGCTCGACCAGGGCGTTTCATTAAAACTCGGGCAGAGTGTAGTGTTTGCAGTCAAGACGCAGAACAATGGCGCTGCAGCCTCCGGACCGTCTTTGACTAAAATCACTGTTTTCGGAAGCAGCCCCGATTTAGTTTTCCAAGTTCCGGCGCTCGGGCAGAACGCCTTCGCATTAAACGAATTTGTCGTTAAATGCGCAGGCGCGGGCGATATTTTGGTGCGCGCATTCGGAGATTTCGGAAAGCAGACTGAAGAATCCGACGAAAACAACAACATCGACGCGGTGGCGGTTGAGTGCAAGTGATTGTCAAGCGGTGCGGTGGCTCGTCATGCTGAAACTAGTTTTGTCTTGCGCGGTTCTCGCGGCCGTCGTTTTCTCGGTACTCTTTTTTTCAAGCCCCGATTCGGTGGCGAAAGTCATTGGAAACGTGAAAATTCCGCTTTGGCTTCCCGACTACGACATTGCGGTATACACGCGGGGGGGCTACGGGGATTCGCTGCAGGAAGGGATTTTGATATTGACCGTCGGCGACACGGCCCAGCTTTTCGCAACCACCAGAAATTCGGGCTCGACGTCCTCCTCGAGAGTTTCGCACACAGTGGTTGAAAACGGCTTCGACTTTTTCATTCCAGCCTTGGGCTCGGGAAAGGACGTGACGAAACAGTTTTCCTTCACTTGCGAGAAGCATGGAATGCGGGTGCTTTCCGCGCGGGCCGACTATTACGATTCGGTCAGGGAGTCTGACGAAAGCAACAACGAAGCCTTGATTTCAGTGAGTTGCGTGAACTTCTCGCCGAAAGCCTGAATTCACTTGCGCAGGAAATCGAATTTGTCTGAGCTTTCCACGAACTGCGCGTAAATGTTGTCG
>DATDSY010000116.1:0-7968 GCA_035291125.1 Candidatus Norongarragalinales archaeon | reverse complement strand
CTCGGGAAAAGTTTACTATTCCCTTCCAGGCGGAAGGCTCGAGCCAGGGGAAAGCGAGGGAGAGGGGCTCAAGCGCGAGGTTTTCGAGGAAACGGGGTTGCGCGTGAGCGTAGGCGAGTTTTTGGGAGATTATTTCTTCCTGATGGAAAACGGCACGCGCGTTGACTGCAAGGTCTTCAACTGCACTGCGCTCGACTCGGAAATAACTTTGGAAAAACAAATCGCAGCGCAAGAGAAAATAGTTTCTTTCGAGTGGATTTCGCCAGGAGAGTTCATCGAAAAGCGTTTTCCCACGACCGGCAATTTTGTTGAAAGCTTCTTGCGCAAAAGAATTTGAAAAACGGCGGGGTTTTTCAGCGCAGCAATCAAAACCAATAGTTTTTTAAGCCGTCGGCGACTGCTGAATAAAACGGTTTAGGTAGTGGCATAGTGAAATTGAGAGGGGGATTTAAAATGAAAGGTTTCGGTCTAGCCTTAGCTTTTGTTTTGATGGTTGGAGCGCTCGCGGGTTTGTCGCATGCGTTCAGCGTGGCTGACCAGACCGGAAACTATACCCTTGCGATAGGAAATACTGCCACTACTTACACGCTTACGGCAACAGTCACGTTCGGGAATGACGTTAACACGACGAACGTTTCGACCGTCATTTTCTACCTTCCGCACGGCTTGATTCCAAACACTCCTTCTTCTTGCAACGCCACTAACGGGTGGGTTGGCGCTAACACTACTTACAGCACGTGCACCATAAACGTAACTGCCAATACTACCGGCCCGGCGAATTATTCTATCCTTTACAAGCTCAATACTTCTGCGTTTACTGCGAACGCGCAGGTTACCGGAGCACGTCCTACGCACGGCTGGCTCGGGCCTTTAATGCCTTACGCAGTAGTTTCGTGCACGACTGGTTGCGGCACGAGCATACAGACGAGTTCAATGGCGCGCTGGGGAGTGCACGCTTCGGCTAACCCGCGGCCTTACTTCACGCCTGGCCAGGGAATGACTTTCGGCAACAACGTTACAATCCAGTACTGGAACCAGACCGACGCATATTACGTCATCCAGCTTCCGGTCATGAGCTTCAACTCGACGAGCAACAGGCCTGAATACCAGAACAACAGCTTCGGAGATGTCATGTACTTCGACAAGGGAGGGCAAATGGAAAGGCCTAATTACATGCGCATGTACTCTTACAGCTTGAACTTCACGTTTTTGGACGTTTCCAACACGAGCACGTTTTCCCTCTATAATCCAGTGAACGTTTCGACAAGCCCGTGCACTTTGCAAACAGGAGACTGTCCTCCGGAAACGCTCATGCCTTTGCTTACGCAAAGCAACACTTTCTTCGACCCGGTTACGAACGAAACAAACAGCTTTACGATTTCCGTTCCTTCGCCCAACGGTTACGACATTTACGTCAACGGAACGCTCAGGAGCATCAACTTCAGCAACTCCAATCAAACGGCGTATTGGGGTTTGAACGCCTCGTTTACCGGAGGAATGCAGCAAAACCAGCTTGGTATTTTCACGATTGCTGTCAGCAATGCCGAAGTGGCTATGAGCACGAACTACACGCTTTACTTCACGGTTTTGAACCAGACTGATACAGGCGGAGGCTCGATGAGCTCGACTTCGCCGATTTACGTTATCAACCAAAGCATAAACGGCTGGGACCCGATGACTCCGCCTCCGTTC
Organism: Candidatus Norongarragalinales archaeon; assembly: GCA_035291125.1. Taxonomy (GTDB): domain Archaea; phylum Micrarchaeota; class Micrarchaeia; order Norongarragalinales; family Norongarragalinaceae; genus UBA10210. Next base: position 6,276 of record DATDSY010000116.1, on the reverse strand, counting down.
GGAGAAAACATTACGATAAGTTACATCGCTTGGATGCGCAACGCCCTGCAAAACTGGACTTTCTACAACGCGAGCGTAAGGTATTTCGTTCCCATGAACGGCACCCGGCGTGCTCCGACAAACTCGTCAGACTTCCAGACTTGCAATTATGACGGCGGAGGCAACGTTAGCACCAACTGCACGTTCAACATGACGCGCAACGTGAACTTCTCGTGGTGGAACAGCACCGGCTGGGATTCAACCGGAGTAACCAACCACTCTTCTTGCTTGCTGTTCAGCGACAGCAGGCCAGGCGAGGAAAGCGGCGGCAACGTTACCGTTTGCTTCACCTACTTCAACCTGCCTTTGGCTACGTCCACGTTCAACAACTGGAATCCCAACAGCACGACGAGCATAGTCGGACTCAACTTTTCTGCCGACATTTCGTTTCCAGTGATGGATGAAACTGCTGCTCCTCAAGGCACTGCAGGCCAGGCGAACAGCTATAACGTCACGTTCCAGGCGTCCATGCAAACCAACCTCAACTTGACGGATAAAGTGCCGAACATTGCGGACGCTGGTTGTGCCGGAACGACCTTGACTGTCGACGGGTCTACCATGACGTGCGGAACCAACTATACGATAGGAAGCTTGACCATCAACAGCATTTCACAAGGAAGCCACTCTATCTCCATCTCTTACACTCCGACTGCTTCAAGCGGTTCTAGCAGTTCTGGACCCGGAAGCGGAGGCGGCGATTCTTCTTACTACGTTACGACTACGCCGCGTCCGACGCCTACGCCAACTCCGGCTCCAACGCCGGGACCGTCCATAGAAAGGAAGATTCTCGACTCTTCAACGGGCGTTGTAGGCAATTTCGGAGCCGCAGGCGCGACTTTCGACTTGACTTACGAAGCCGGAGCTGACGGGTTTTACGGCGACTTGTCGTGGCGCCTGCCTTTCGACTACTCAGAGTACGCGCTGGGGCAAGTGAGAATCACTCCTTCTCCCGCACGCGTGGTGAAAGGAAGCGTTATTGCATATTGGGAGAACGTGGATTTGGCGCCCAGCCAGGTGTTCAAAGCTACGGTGACCGTAAACAAGCCGCTGGAAAAAACGGTTTTGAACTTGTTTACTGCTCCAAGCTTGTACGCAAAGCCCAAGCCGACCGTGCAAACGCCTTCCGCAACTCTTGCTCCCACGCCGGAGCTAAAGAGAACCGCCCTGCAGCCGGACTACATGCTTATCGCAGTGGTGATACTCGGCATTCTCATCGCCGGATATTACTTCGGCGTGATGCGCAGGAAGAACCGTTAGAGAAAGCGGTGAAAAACGGGGGACGCGAAAAAAGCCCGTCTTCCCCCTTTCCCTATTTTTTTCTTTTGCCTTAAAGCTGTGAATAGGCTAAATCAGCAGGCTGGAAAGAGCGAAGGCAATAGCGCCTCCCACGAAAGTGCTGAAGAAATTCACCGAGTCGTTGTCCACTTGGCGAATGCCTCGGGTGAGCTTGGTTTTCAATCCGCACTTGTGCACGGTTTTCTCGGTCGCAACCCTGCACTTCGTGCAATAAAACTGGGCTTGAATCGTCGCCCCGAAAAAGCTGTCAGCCAGGGCGCCGGCAAAGCCGCCGACCGCCACTAAAAGCAGGAACCTCCCTCCTCCCACGAACTGGTCGTAAAAAAGCGAGCCAAGAATGCTGAAATCAAGAGAGTTGTTAAAAATGTTCAAGATTATTGCGCTCAAGGCGATGAACGTCGCGCCGGCCAGCGAAGCTGCAAGCCCGCGCATAGACACTGCCCCGCTCACGCCTGCCTTGGATTTCCTGAACGTGGTGACTAGCCAAGTGTGTTTGCTCAAAACGCCGAGTTCGGTCGCCCACGTGTCAGCAGTCGCGGTTGCGATCACGGCTGCATAAGCTGCAAACAAGGCAGGGTTCGAGTCGAGGAAGTAAGCGACTGCAATCAAAGCCGGCAAAGCGCCGTTCGCGACAACCTGCCAAAAATCGCGGGTTCCGCCTTTGGCGAATTCCGCGTAAGCATCCTGCTTGCTTTTCTCCTTGTACCGGGTAAGCAAAGCTGAAGACAGGAAAAACAATACCAGCAAGCCGAGCCAAGTCCACCCGCCGAAAGCGAAAACGCTCACGCCGATGAACCAAGCAGCAATGGTCCCCCCGTCGGTCAACTCGCGTTTTTTGAAGGCGTAAATCGCCAAGAGCAAGCTCACTATAAGTCCGACGAGAACGTTGATCTGTTCAAAAGCCATGCCAACTACCGTTTATTTAAATTGTTTTCACAACCTCAAACTAATAAAAGCATACTAAACCAAAGAATTTCCTAGCAAGCGCCTCCGTAGCTCAGAGGTAGAGCGTTCGCCTCGTAACCTGGCTTTTCTTTTAGAAAAAGAAAAGCCTGGTGCGGCAAAAGAAAACCGTATGTGCTAAAAACTAATAGTTTTTCTTTGGCGCGGTACAGCCGCACCTTTCTTTCCGTAAAAGAAAGGGGCAAGGTAGCGAAAGGTCACGAGTTCAAGTCTCGTCGGAGGCTTTCTAATAGAGGTTGGGCGCGCATGGATTCAAACGGATTTCTGAAAAAAATTTCTCTGCTGTGGCCGTTTCTTTTCGTGCCCGCTACGCTCTACATAGCCAAGTCGTTCGGGCATTTGGCAGCCACGTTCGTCTTAAGCGTTCTTTTCTTCTCGCTGTTCGTTTTCAAGGCAGACGTTAAAACCCGGAGGCTCATGCTGGTCCTAGCGGTGTTTTCGGCCGTTTTCGAAACCGCAAATATCGGCGTGGGGGCGTACAAGTATTTGGGAACCATAACCACTCCCACGTGGATTTCTATCGGGTGGGGCATTCTAGGCTGGTGGCTCGTGAGCCTGGAGAAAGAATTTTCAAAAATAAGCTTTAAAACTTCCTTCGCGGCAATTTGCGTCCTGCTCGTAGCCGTGCCTTGGTTCAATAACTCGCTTTCCGTAAGCTCGGCAATCGCAATCGCCGGGCTTTACCTGCTTTCGCTGTGCGTTTCACAGCCTTTTTCGATATACGCCTTCACCGCGTTGTTCGGAATGATTGCAGAGTATTCTGGGACTGCGGCGGGAGTTTGGGCTTACTTCAGCCCCTCGGACGGAAAAACTCCGGTTTCGCCGGACCTAGCCTACTTGGCTTTGGGCTACGCGCTGATACTAGCTTTTTGCTTCTGGATTTCAGGGTACGAAAACAAAACCGTCAAAAAGCGAAGTTAGCCTGTTTTTTAAACAGCAATTGCATTCCTTTTTTTCGAGGTGAAGTTGGGGTTGAAGTTCGACAGGGAATTTTCTTTCAGGGCGTTGTTTTTCGGAATTTTGCTTTCGGTTTGCGTTGCAGCTTATTCCGCTTTTGCAGGCTTGAAGATAGGCGGGGTTTACTGGCCCATCGTCACCACTTCGCTCGTTTCCCTGGCTTTGCTAAAGCTCTTGGGAAAAACCAATTCAAAGGAAATAGCAGTAATGCAGACCATAGGAAGTTCAGGCGGGCTGCTTGCAGGAGGCATTATCTTCACCATCCCCGCGGCGTGGATGCTTGGAATAAGCGTTTCGGTTTACGACATCATCCTCATAGCGTTGACAGGCGGGGTTTTGGGCATAATATTCAGCTATCCCCTGCGCAAGCAGCTTATCGAACGGGAAAAGCTCGCTTGCGCCGACGGCGCTGCCGCGGCAAGCTTGATTCAAGCCGGAGATTCGAAAGGAGAAAAAAGCAGGGTTTTGCTCTACGCGTTTTCCCTCGGAGCCGCGTTCAGCGTCTTGAGGGACTGGTTCAACGCAATTCCGTCTTACTTCAACCTCGACACTCTGAAAGTAGAAGCTGGAAAATATTTTTCCTTCGGCTCAAGCGTTTCTCTCATTCCCTTCGCAGGAGGCTTTCTCATAGGCCCGCGCTTTACGCTCGCGTGGTTTTTGGGGGCGGTTGGAACATTCTTCATTCTGATTCCTTACGCGCTTTACTCCGGAATTTATTCTTCCAAAGCACAAGTTTTGACTGAAATAGCAAGGCCGCTGGGCGTCGGAATAGTCCTCGGCGCGGCCATAGCATACTTCGTCCTCAAAGGCCTGCCTGCCATGGGCAGGGTGATTCAAGATTACAGGCAGGCGAAGTGGGGAAGGCAAGCGGGATTGCTTTTGATAGTTTCCGCTGGAGTATTGACGATAGTAGCGCAGCTTGACGTGCTGGTTTCAGCTATCGCGATAATCGGCGCGTTCGCCATCGCCTACGTCGGAGCCAGGATTACCGGAGAAATGAACGTAGACCCCATGGAAATTTTCGCAATGCTCGTAATGCTTTTCGCCAAAATCTTTCTCGGCTTCACTGCATTCCCGCTGATAGTAATCGCTGCGGTTGTCACAATCGCTGCAGGAATGGCGGGCGACATGATGCAAGACTTGAAAGCAGGGCATTTGCTAGGCGTAAAGCCGGAAAACCAGATGGCAGCGCAATTCGCCGGCCTCGCCGCCGCCTCGCTCGTAATCGGCATGGTCGTCATTTCCATAAACCAAGCTTACGGAATCGGAGGAGTCGAGTTTCCTGCGCCACAGGCTGTTGCAATCAAGGAAGTCGTGCAATCTTCCGGCTTTTAGCAAGTGCTGGGTGCTGGAATGCTGCTGGGAATAATAATGACCCTTGCAACCACGAAAATCGGCTGGGGAATAGTTCCGGTGGCTTTCGGAATCGGGTTGTACGTTCCTGTTGAATTAAGCGTGCCCTTGTTCGCCGGAGGGTTAATGCGGTATTTCGTCGACAGGCGGAGGAAGACCGATTACTACCGCATTGTAGCTGCGGGGTTGATTGCAGGCGAAGGCCTGGTCGGAGTGCTATTGGCACTAGCCGCGTTTAGCAGCATATTGTGATTCGAATGATTGGAATTGACTTCGGCACTTCTTACACAGACGCGGCCGTTGTTGACAAGGGCAAAGTGAAAAAGACTTTTTCAATCCCTTCCGACAAAACAAGCGAAAGCTTCCTGAGGAAAATCGCTTTTTATTCGCAGGGCGGGAAAATCGCTTTGGCCGGAGGGCTGAGGAAAGCAGAAGCTGCAAAGTTTTTCGGCAAGCTAGGGCTGAAAACGAAAAAAGTGGGCGAGATTGCGGCGATTGCCGCAGGCGCGCGGTTTTTGAGCGGGGAGAAAAAGTTTTTGTGCGCAAACGTCGGCACGGGAACGCCGTTCGTTTTCGTCGACGGCACTAAGGCAGAACACGTGGGCGGTTCTGGCTTGGGAGGAGGCACTATTGCAGGATTGGGAAAACTTCTTTTGAACGCGCCAGCCGAGGAAGTAAGCAAGCTTGCCTTGCGGGGGCGCAAAAACCTCGACTTTACGGTATTCGACGCCCTGGGGGGTTCAATCGGAAACATTCCAGCCAGCGCGACTGCAAGCAACTTCGGAAAAGCTGCGAAAACGAAAAAACCTTCGCGGAAAGATGTTGCGTTCAGCATCGAGTGCATGGTTGCCGAATCCGTTGGAGTGATGGCTTCGCTTGCAGCTTCCTCCAAAAAATGCGGTAAGATTGTTTTCACGGGCCGCGTTCCAGCCAAAAGCCGTTTGTTCAGGCTCAAAGCGGCTGAAACGGCCAGGCTGTACGGGAAAAACGCTTTTTTTCCCGCGAACGCTGAATACTGCACGGCAATAGGCGCTGCACTGAGCAGGTTGTAGGCAAGTTTTTTATACACCCGCTTTTGAAGAGCATTATGGAAAAGCGCGATGAGTTAGCAATTTTAATTTCGTTATTCGTGCTTGCGGTACCGCTGGCGTTTGCTTTCGGCGGGGGAGGCGGAAGCGGTGGTTCCGGCGGTGGAGGAGGAGGCGGGGGTGACGTTTTCATAACACCCAGTCCCACGGTAACCCAAACGCCTTTGTGCGAACAAACTACTCTTCAAGAGCGGGTCAGGTGCAGGCTTTCAGTCGAAGTGGGTGATACGCTTCCTTACGTTCCGGAAGCTTGCAGGCTTTTGGCCGGCGGTGAAAGGATTTCCTGCATTGCTAAATACAACCTAATCCAGCCTTGCAGAAGGCTTGAAACTGATGAAACGCGAGTGGCCTGCGTAAAGCAAAAGCTTGAATTGCGTTCCATTGGTGAAGAGAAAACACCTTACTGCCTGAAAAACGCAGCTTGCAGGGAAAGGCTGAAGCAAAAAGTTTTCAATACCGTGGAATTCAGGATTTACAACCTAGAAGAAAGGGCGGAAGCGTATATGCAAACGCACGAAAGTTCGGTTGTTGACTTCATCGCCAAAATGGAAGAGAAAAAACAAGAATTCAAAACGCAAGG
>DATDSY010000115.1:0-2124 GCA_035291125.1 Candidatus Norongarragalinales archaeon | reverse complement strand
AACGCTCACCCTTGAAATCAGCTTGCGAGAGAAGGTAGCCCAACCTCCCTTGGCCGTAAGGATAGTGCCGCAATACCGCGATTTGCGCACGTACGTCGCGTTGGTAATGGCCGCGGAGGAAATGCTTGCCGAAAAGATTCGGGCGATACTCACCAGAAACCACCCGCGGGACGTTTACGACGCCTGGTTTTTGTTGAACAAGGGGTTCAGCCCGAATCGCAGTTTGATTGACGAAAAACTGGTTTTCTACGGGAAGAAATTTAGTTCAAAGGAATTCAAAAGCGCTGTGAACGAGAAAAAGCCAGGGTGGACGCGGGAACTCGGAATCCTGCTGAAAACCCCGCCGGGCTTTGAAGAAACTGCGGGTTTTGTTTTGAAACAGCTGGCAAGCATCTAGGCCGCCGTTTTTCCTCGCCGTTCGTTATCGTTTTTGATAACAAACCACCGCAAAAGTTGTCGGTTCGTGCGGAAGTAAGAAACAAGCTTGACGCAACTATTCTCTTCCCGAATACCATTTTTCGTATTGCGGGTGGCTGCCTACGAAATTAACGTGCTTTACCTGTACTTTGAGAGGGATTCCTTCTCGCTCAAATACCTGGCTTTGCTTTTCTTCATTTTCTTCTCTTCTTGCTCCAGTTTTCTGGCAATTAGTTCCGTCTCTAGGCTTTTCGCAATGTGGCTTGGAGTGTAAGCACGGCTATGCCCTGAATGCTTGATCATTTCTTTTGACCGAACTTCAGGTAGCCTGCGTAGGCGAATATCGCTCCGAGCAGGAGGAGAACCCAGTTTCCGGCAGCTGCAGTGAACAATCCCGTCAGCCCGCTGGGCTGTGGCGTAAGTGTGGTGTTTTCGTTTGCGGCCAGTTGAATGCTTTGCCGGGCTGCAACCGTGGTTTTGGGGTTGTTGGCTTGCTTCCAGCCTGTTTTTTCAGCTTGGTACGTCAAAATGCCTGGCACAAAGGCAGTAAAGCGGACTATGCCGTTCTCGCCCGTTTGCAGCAAGACGATTCTCTCGCCTTTCGCATAGACCCCCACGTGGACTCCTTCCAGCGGCGCACTAGTGCGCTTGTCCGTAACTTTCACTTCAACTTGCTCTCCTGCGAACGCTGCATACGGTACGGCCAAAAACAGGTTTTTCTCTTCAACAAGCGTTTCGAGTGAAGTTGTTTGCGCGGGAGCTGCAGGCGTGCTGCTAGCCGGTGGAAAGTAAACGTCGCCGCCTTGCGTCGATCCGCCTCCGCCGTTGCCGCCTGAAGGTGCAGGTGTCGGTTCGGGGGTGGGGGCTGTCGTAGGCTGGGGGCAGCCTATCCTGTCAGCGACGACACAAGGGTCTGGAGTGGGAGTTATCGTAGGTTGAAGGCAGTCTATCCTGTCGGCAATAATGCAAGGGTCGGGCGTAGGCCTGGTGCCAGGGTAAGGCGCTTCTGTCGGGGAAGGCGAGGGGCTGGGTGAAGGCGTGGGAACGCAGTCTGCACGCCCGTCGGAACACGGGTCGTCGGCATACGCCAGGCTAAACAAGCCGATAATGAAAACTATTGCGAGCAACGCCTTCATTTCCAACCATCTCCTTTTTTCTCCTGCTGTAATCTAACGGGCATCCGGACGGTCAAATAACTTCGGTTGATAAAAAATCAACTGGAAGTTGAATAATTTCCGTTTTGCCGGACTGCGGATGGCCGGCTTGCTAGTAGTGGCAGTGTGCGACGAGCGTGTTTGGTTGTTCTATTGCGCGTGTGGTGAGCTTGATTTGCCTTGTTTTCTTGCCGTTTTTCGACGTGTAGTCCAACTGCCCGATGTAGCAAAAGTCTTTCTTTAGCGCCAATCCCGTTTCTTTCTCCAGTTGTTTCCTGAGTGTTTCAAGCAAACCGCCGTGGGCTGAAGTGCTGAACGGTTCGAGTTTGCTTCCGGCAAAACGGATTATCGGCCTTACCACCAAGAGCGCGCTGTCGGCCTTGTGTATTACTACGGCGAATTCAAGCCGCTGGATTTTCCCTGCGTTTTCAACCGGGTTTTCGAGTTTTTCTTCGTGCATTTCTAACAACCTTCCATCCTCCCCTTACAGAAACACCCTGCCGACTAGGGGTTAAAACAACTAGGTTGATAAAAAGTAAACTAAAAGTTTAAC
>DATDSY010000114.1:0-2283 GCA_035291125.1 Candidatus Norongarragalinales archaeon | reverse complement strand
AATCTTCGTGCAACAACTACCTGGAAAAAATAAAGAAAATGAAGTGAAAAGACAAAATGAAGGAAGGAATCAAGCCTACGCGCATGGAACTGCTGAATACCAAGCAAAAGCTCACGCTTGCGCAAAAAGGGCACACCATTCTCAAGCAAAAGCGCGACGCACTCATCCTCGAATTCTTTGCAATCATCAAGAAAGCCCAGGACTTGCGCTCGCAGTTGGACAACCAGGTTCTCAAGGCGTACAAGAGCCTCGCTGTAGCCGAAGCCTTCCACGGCGCGGTGTTTTTGCAGACTGCAGCCCTAGCTTCGGAACGCGCGCCGCAAATCAAAGTTTATGCGAAAAACATCATGGGCGTAAAGATTCCGGCAATTGAAGGGGAATATGTGCATCGCACTCTCGAGCAACGAGGCTATCCGATAATCGGCTCGAGCGCCAAGTTCGACGACGCTGTTTCCGATTTCGAACTGGCGTTGGAGTATGCAATCAAACTAGCGCAGACTGAAGCGGCGCTCAAGCGCCTGCTCAGGGAAATCGAAAAAACCAACCGCCGTGTGAACGCGTTGGAGTTCAACATCCAGCCAGACATGAAGCAGACTATCAAAGACATTTCACAATACCTCGCCTTGCTTGAGGCCGAACTTCGTTTTGCGTTGAAGGTAACGAAACGCAGGCTGGGGAGAAAGCAGGAAGAGGAAGACAAGCAACGCGCGGCGAAGGAAAAACGCTCTTGAAGTGGTTAGTCTAACCCCATTTCGTGCTTGAACAACAGGTTTTCGCGGATTTTTTTCTTCGCCTGGTAGACGAACGACCCGGCGGAAGCGTACGAAACGCCCAGCCGCTTTGCTATCTCATCCGGAGAACTCCCGTCCACGGCCATTCCTAACGCAATAGCCTCGTTCTGGGAGAGTTTGACGTGCTGCCTCAAAGCCTTGTAGAGAATGATTTTGAGCGCAAGGGGCTCAAACTCATCCCTGCTTGCCGGCTCTGGAAACGCGCGTTTGCCACTCTGTTCGCCTTCAAACTCTTGGCTCATGGAAACAGGCTGGTAGTGCGTGAAACCTTCAATCACGTGTTCAACGGAAACCCCGGCTTCTGCAGCCAGCTCTTCAAAACTCGGCTTACGCTCGTGGTCCTCCGCGAACTTGCGGTACGCCGCGCCGAGTTTCGAACGCAATTCTTGAACCCAGCCTGACTCGTGAATTACCAACGCTTTGTCGCGCAAGTAATGCTGCATTGCGCTTTCCATCGTTTGATGGGCGAAACGCGGAAACCTGGACCGGCTAGGGTCGTAGTGAGGCAAACGCTCGACGAAATGCACCAAACCCTCTTGAACCAAGTCTTCTATTTCAACGCTCATCCAATCGTTCCAAACGCTCCGCAGCTTTCGGGAGTAAAGGCGCGAGGCGATCCTCTTCGCCAGAGGACGGTACGCGCTAACAAGCGCTTCTCTTGAACGCTCGGCTCCAGCCACTGCTTTTTTCCACTGTATTAAGGACGTCTCGTGCCGTTGGTCCGAGAGTTTCAGCAAAAAATCTAAATCATTCCGGTTGTCTTCGATAATAGAGTTCAAACCGCCATGCAATTCGATTGCACGGGCTAGAACAGGATGGTGGTCTTCAAGATATGCTGCAGTAGGCACCTCTCCCAAGTGAGTAACTACCCTGGACAATGCCGACCAGGCTTCAGAGCGCTTTTTCAAAGATTCAGGAATTTCTCTCAACAAAAACACCGAAGTTCAAAACAATTTAGCTTCTTTCAAAAACTTAAGGTCGTTTGCGTAGTGTCTCGGGGCTTTCCCACTTGAAACCAGCTTTTCAGCTTCCTCAAACGACGCCAGCTTCAATTCCGAACTCTCGCTGCTAATGCGCGGGGTTTCAGAGGTTTTCACCCAATACACCCAAATCAATTGCCGCTGCCACTCGTCGTGCATTACGTACTTGCCTGCGGGGGAAAGGCGTTTCGCATTGATGGAATACTCTTCGCGCAATTCACGCAACGCCGTTTGTTCCGGTGCTTCTCCAGGGTCTACGTGCCCCGCAACGCAAGTGTCCCAAAATCCGGCGTACAACTCCAAATCCATGGAACGCTTTTGAATCCAAAGCTTGTTCGACTTCGAATCGATTACGTACACGTGAACAGACCTATGCAGGAGTTTTTCCTTGCGCTTGGGGTCGTGAAAATCTTTTCTCGGCGCTACGCCCAAAACGTTTTCGTTCTCGTCGATTATTTCCAAAAGCGCTTCACTTGCCAATTCCAAAATCACCAGGAGAAAATCAACCTGAA
>DATDSY010000113.1:0-7850 GCA_035291125.1 Candidatus Norongarragalinales archaeon | reverse complement strand
ACCAACGCTTTCCCGCCGCGCGTATATAAACTTAATTAGAGTGGCTTTCCGGTGCTTCCGGAGGATGCCTATTTTATAGAGTGCGTTGCCTGCTGTCATTTTTCCGCGAGCTTTTTCCTCAATTCTTCAGCAAAGTGCTCGAAATTTCGCGCAATCCTTCCAGGCTTTATGCTGATGTAACGCGCCCGGCCTACCCCCGTGACGTCGCTTACCCAGACTTCCGACTTAATCCTGTCTAGGTGGTATATTACCTGCCCGCATTCCCTTTCCGCCACGTCGATTTTATCGTGGTCCCAACCCCCTACAGTGCGGAGGTAAATCCTTATTTCGTTCATGTTGCCGTAATCCGGAATTTCAAGCGCGTGCAGCCTTTTTTCAGTTTCCCCGAATACCGCCATTACCGCTTCTTTTGGAATGCGAAGCCTGGCAATACGCCTTGCGACTATCCTCGTGAATTCATGTTCCTCAACCATTCGCTCCACCGGCCATTTTCAGGGCGATGCCCCGCGCCTGCCTTTTCTTTTCTTCCGTCACTTTTACGAGCACCATTCCTTTTCCCGGCTGGCCGTAGCACACGACGCTCTCCAAAGGCGCGAACAAAACCGCCGGAAGCGTGAGCAAATCTTCTTCCCCTCGGATGCGCACTAAAACCCTGTCGTGGTTTTTCGCCTCGACCGCATTTTCAATCGCTTTCGCCGCACGTTTTGCTACGGTTCCGTGCTTGTTGGCAATGCGCATGGTCTTGTCGAAGCGGTTGCTGGGGAAAAAGCTCGTTTTTCTCCTCCTAATCTTTCCGTCGACTACGACCACGCTCGCGTAAATCCCCTTGTTTTCAAAGATTTTCGCGGTTTCGTCGCCCACGACTATTGTTTTGAAGGGCTTGAGCTTGCGCAATTCCGAAGAAGCTTTCGCTGCGGGCACGAGCTTTCCGAAGGGCTTTTTGAAAAACCGGATTACTTCCGGAGTGGTGTAAAGCGTTTTTGAGAACGCCCTTTCGTAAACGTGGCCGGCGCGGTCGATTTGCCCCTTGCGCACGCGAGTGGAGGAAATCGCCTTCGAGTCTTCGCTTTCGACGATGCGCACCATTACCACGGGCAAAGGCTTCAGTGCGTTCTTTCGCCTTCGTTTGTTGATTTCCTTCGCTCCGGCGAGTGTCTTGCGAGACGTTACGATGCAGTCGAACTTGTTGCCCTTTTCAACCGTAGGCCCGGAAACGTCGTTCAAAACCACGATTTTAGCTCTCGAAAGCCAGCCGCGTTTCTCCAGAAACGCGAGCAGTTCCTTTCTGCGCTGGGCGTAGGGCTTTGCATTTTCGTAAAACTGCTTGGTGCGTTTGACCATCACGTCGCTCGTCAGCCCGACCAAAACTTTTTCCGAGATGGCGAACGCCTTGTTCAATAGCGCGTCGTGGCCTTTGTGCAAACGGTCGAAAGTGCCGCCAGTGCAGGCGAAACGGAATTTTTTCAATTCGCTTAACCGCCTTTTTTTATGAAAAAGCGGGCCCGCCGGGATTCGGACCCGGATCTCAAGCTTTCTGCACCCACAATTTGCCGTGCAATCGCGAGTTCCGCAAGCTCGCATTCTGTCCAGGTTATACTACGGGCCCACTTTCAATATTTGCCTAGCAAAGTATAAAAGCCCAAACAAGCGTAGTATTTTTCCTTTTACTGAGCGCGAAAGCGTTCGTTTTAAAAACGGTGATTGTTGGATGGCTAAAGTTTGTTCGAATTGCGGAAGGCAAGTGCAGACTGCGACCGAGTTTCCGTGCCCGTCGTGCGGAAAATCGCACATCATAAGGTGCGCTACTTGCCGCAAGGAAAAAAACTCTTACACGTGCGTGGACTGCGGTTTTCAAGGCCCCTGAAACGTTTTTTTCACGTTATTGCCGGGTTGGTTTGCCATGCGTAAGGTGCTAGTGTGCGGAGTTTTCGATTTGCTGCACTTGGGGCACTTGTGGTTTTTCAAGCAAGCCAAGCGTTACGGCGGCCACTTGACCGTCCTCGTGGCAAGAGACTCGACCGTACGAAAAGCAAAAAAACGTCTTCCTTTCTTTAAGGAACGCGAGCGCATGCAATTGCTTTCGTCCCTGCGAATCGTTGATGACGTGGTGTTGGGCGACGGAAAGAGCATGTACCGAGGCGTTTTGAATGTCAAGCCTGACGTTTTGGTTTTGGGTTACGACCAATTGCTAATCGCCGGGAGGCTGTTGGGCGTTTCCCACGCCGCTTCGGCGCGGGAGATAGAAAAGCGTTTTGCGGAGAAGGGATTGCGCTTGCGCGTGGTGCGATTGCGCAAGGGTTGGATGCCGGAACGCTTCAAAAGCACGAAAGTGAAAGCGTATTTGAAAGTAAAGTGATGCAGCTTGGAAGCGTTGAGGAATTTTTTGGAACGTGCCATCGTGCATGAAGCGAACCACCGCGTGTGGAGTTCTCTTGCTGAAGACGAGGTTTCGCACGTGGTGCACGCTCAATTCGAAATCCTCCGCGGGGGATTGAAAGAAAGCCTTCTAAAGCAAATGGTGTCAACCGGGCTGAAAGATTTGGAAAAACAGGTTGAAGATTCAAATGAATTCAAAAGACTCTCTGGAACAAAATTGATCTTCACTGAAGCAGAGCCGACTGCCAGCGGTTTTTTGGCGAAGCTTCAAGTTCATGTAAGGAAATAAGGTGGTTTGATTGGGTAAGGTGCTTTGCGTAATGAAAGTTTTTCCCGACGAAGGCGTCGCTCCAGAAGACCTTCTGGAGAAAGTGAAAGCCGTTGACGGGTGCAATACGGCGAAGATAATCGACTACGTTTTCGGGGCGAAAGTAATCCAAGCCTCTTTCGTTACCGAAGATGGCAGCGGAAGGGACTTCGAGAGTGAAGTGCAGGCAATCGCGGGTGTGAGCAACGTTCAAGTCGAGGAAGTGGGCTTGATTTAAGCCGGCTGAGCAAGCTTTTCCACCAGTATTCCGCGAACGAATTCCCGCCATTCTTCAGAGTTGGGATTTTGGTGTGAAATCACGTAATGCCTAAAGTCGATTATTTTTCCAGCGTGGGTTCCGTGATGCCTGCTTTTTTGGATGTCGACTTGGAAACCTCCCTCAGAATGCCTGTGGTCTCCCTGTTCCAGCGGCGCAAGCCTTTCAACGAACTCCCTCAGGAGTTTGACTTTCGCTTCTTTCTGTCCTGACAGCTTAATTGTTTCTGGTTCCCTTGAGTGGTCGTTTTGGGCGGGAATGAACGGTAGGTCCACGCCGATATGCCCGACGACTTCGTGAAATATTCCGATAATATCTTCGTTTCCAGCGGCCGCGGATATTTTGCCGTGGTCAAATGGAACTTTTACGTGCTCGACCCCTGCGATTCTGACGAGTTCCGCGCCCATTCGCCTGTTCATTTGAAAATCACTTCGTTTTTCTATTGGAGGCGTTCCTTTTAATTGCTTCTAGTTTTTTCGTTATTTTTTTAAAATGCGATCCTTTCCAGTAGATTTGCTTGCATTTGCCGCAAGCCCAGAAAAGCCTTTGCTGCTCGAACACGCGCGGGAAAACCCTGCTTTCCACCTTAGCTTTCACAATCCTCTTGATTTTTCCCCCGCATTTTGGGCACAAGGCGAACGACTGTGCTCCGTTCGCCTTCAGGCCGAACTTGCGCATCACGATTCGCAGCTGCTCGAAAGAATCGTTCGTTTTGAATAGGACTGTTTTTGCGTAATCCCCCGCCTTTTGCGCGAGGGCCTCGTTGCGCGTGAGCAAAACCGCCTTTTCCTTCACTGCCTGTTTGATTGCATCGTCGTCGTTTTTGCTTTCGCTGAAAAAAACTTTCGCGCCGAGAAGGCGAAGCCACCGCGTGAGCTTTCCGAGCATCGCGTCGGCAACAAAAGCAGGCGACCTCTTTCGATTTGGCATGCGCGCCTCACTCACCACCAGGGTTCGCGCTTGAAGAAATAGTCCTGCAAGCCTTGCGCTGCGCCTGGAGTGAAAACGCCTTCGTTCTTCCTCACGATGGCTTTCTTGAGCGGGGAGAGCAAGTGCGAGGCAGCGCCCCATTTTACTGCACGCGTTTTCAGTTCCGCGAGTTTTTCGAACGCGTTTTCCTTTTTTCCTGCGGTTTCAACCACTATCTTACTTCCTTCAATGAACGGCCCGCGCAAAATCTTTTTGCCTTTCAAAAACTTCGCCACCGCTTTTCCGTCCTGGGCCGGAGGGCCGAAATGTTTTTCCACCAGCGGCTTTTCGGCGGAGGCGAATTCGAAGAGCATGAAGCACTTCCCTTTTTCCGTGAAGGAATGCGCGCCAAGGGCGCAAAAGCCGTCCAACGCAAGTTGCTTTTCCGCGCGCTCTCGCGTTTTCTCCAATTGCGGAGAAAGAATGTCTTCCACCACGTCCGGCGAGGGAAACTCCACGAGCGCTATTTGCGTAGCGCGGTTTTTCCAAGCGGCTTTCGATTCGGCGAGCGTGCGCGCCTTGCGTTTTGCGAAAAAGAATTTTTCCGACGGGTTGCTTGCAAAAGCCTGACACAGAGCGATGAAGCGCAAGACGTTTTCTTCGCTTGTTACGGCGGCGGCGTTGCGGTTTCTGTCGATGGCGTCGACTATTGCCAGAGATTCGATGAATTGCTTTTCCGACGTGCCTTCGATGTCGATGCGGACCGGCGTGCGCCATTTCGCGGAGTTTTCAACGACTCCTTCAAAAGTGCGGTAGTTTAGAGTGAGATACTCGCACACCAAGCCGGAAAATCCTTTCACCGCGATTTCAGCGCCGTAAAGCCCGTTGTTCTTCAAAAGCTGTTTGAGCAGGCGAACGTCCTCGCGCTGTTTGAGAGAAAGCCGTTTTTGCAGGTAGTCCATGTGCAGGGGCGAACGGTCGACGGCGCTCTTGATGCCTTCGTGCGGCTTTGCTATAAAGCACGGGATTACTTCGACCTTGAATGCCCCGATTTTAGCCTGCAGGTACGGGTGTTCGGCATACCTTACAATCCAATCTGCCTTAATGTTCTTGCGCGCGTAGGTGAAAGTCTTCTCTACTATGTAGTCTTTTTCAAGCTCGGGCGGGTATTGCAAGAACAAGTCGATGTCGTTGTCTCCCTTCAAGCCAGTGTCTCTTGCCGCCGACCCGACGAACGAAACTTTTTCTGCGCCCGCGCCTTCAAGAATTTTTTTCAGCCTTGACGCGAACCGCTTTTCAGCTTCGGCTTCTGAGGCTGAAGGGCTGATTCTGCCCAAAACCTTTTTTTTGAGTGCTGCAACGCTTTTCATGCGGAAACGCCTTTAATAGCTGTTAAGCGAAGCGCGTCTTTAAAGCATTCGCGCTGAGGCGCAAGCGGGGTTTTTTTATTGCCCGGCAGCGTAGTTTTTGCATGGCGAAAATAACGCAAGACTACCCTTTTTTCGATTACGAACTGCACGAGGAACTGTCGTCGGAAGAGCTTGCGCTAGTAAGAGCCCTTTTTGAAGTGCTCACTTCATCCGGCGATTTGGCGGCGTTCTGCCGCAAGTACGGCGTTGAGCAAAAGAAAATGCAGGATTTTGTCTCGTCCCTAGACGTCATGTCGCTAGGACGGCCGGTTTCTTCCAGAATCCGGGCGGATTTCGTTTCAAGGCTTTTGGCAGCGCTCGCGCTTCCCAACGCCCAGCAGCTTTCGGTTGCGGTTGCGAATGCGGTTCACGGGTATCAGGTGATACAGCCTTTGCTTGACGACGACGACGTCGAGGAAATCACGTTCGACGGGGAAAAGCCAGTTTTCATCTACCACCGAGAGAAAGGCGTGTGCAAAACCAACCTTGCTTTTTCTAGCGGAGAGCTGGCCGCGTTTTTGGCGCAGTTAGATGTAAAGCCGGATGGGGAAGTAGTGGAAACGAGGCTTGCGGACGGAAGCCGCGCGAGCGTGTTGACGCCGCCGGTCGTGGCGAATCCGTCTGTAACAATCCGCAAATACCGCACTCACCCCCTGAGCATAATGGATTTAATAGAAAAAAACACGATTACGGCTGAACTGGCTGCGTTCTTGTGGACTGCCGTTGACGGCCTTATGGTCACTCCCTTCAACTTTTTGATAGTGGGCAGCACTTCCGCGGGAAAAACGAGTTTGCTTAACGCGTGCACCGCGTTCATTCCGCCGTCAGAGCGAATAGTAATCATAGAAGACGTGCCAGAACTAAACTTGTCTTCAAAGCAAAATTCGGTGCAGGCGACTTCCACTCCCTCGTTTGACATGCAGGCTTTGCTGAAAAGCTCCCTTCGCCTTCGCCCGGACCGGATTATTGTCGGCGACATTCGCGGCGGCGAAGCTGAGACGATGTTTACCGCGATGAACACGGGGCACAGGGGCGTGATAGGGACGCTGCACGCAAATAATGCAACGGACGCGATGACGCGCTTGCAGAACGAGCCCATGAACGTGCCGCGCGGGCTCCTGCCGTTGTGCGACTTGATTATCGTGCAACAGCGTTTCAACGACCGGAAGAAAGGCACCATCCGCAGGGTGGTGCAGGTTGCGGAAGTGTCGAAAATCGAGGAGGATATAATTGCGATGAACGACTTGTTCTTGTACGACCCGCAGTCCGACACGATAGAGCGAACGCGATTCCAGAGCTTGGCCGTGGAAAAGCTTTCGAAAGCCTTGAACGTGAGCATCAACGACGTGAAGAACGCGATTCAAGAGCGCGTTTCGATTATCGAAGACTTGGGGAAGGAAGGCGTGGCGCAAGGCAGCGACGTTAACGACTTCATGTTGAAGTACTACGCGCGGTATTACCGCGGCGTGTGAGCTTTCCGCCTCCTGGTTTTTAACTTTGCTCCCGCAGTGTTTTGTGGGGTTAAAAAATGGATTTGGGTTCGGGCATCCGCAAGGCGCTGGCCAGGATCACTGGAGCGAGCGTCGTCGACGAAAATGCAGTTAAAGAGCTAGTCAAAGACTTGCAGCGCGTTCTCATCACGAACGACGTCAACGTAAAGCTCGTTTTCCAGCTTACTAAAACGATTGAAGAGCGGGCGTTGAAGGAAAAGCTCGTGCCGGGCTTGAGCTTGAGAGAGCACGTAGTAAGCGTGGTGCACGCCGAGCTTCAGAAGGTTTTGGGCGGAAAGTTCGAGCCCCGCCTTGGAAAACAAAAAATCCTGCTGTTGGGCTTGTTCGGCAGCGGGAAAACCACGAGCGCGGCAAAACTCGCGAAGTTCTACCAGTCTAAAGGCTTGAAAGTCGCGTTGATAGCCGCGGACGTGTATCGTCCCGCGGCGTTCGACCAACTGCAGCAGCTGTCAGAGCAGGTGAAAAGCGGTTTTTACGGAGTTCGCGGAGAGAAAAGCGCGGTTAAAATAGCCGAGCAATCGCTCGAGGAGCTTGAAGGGAAATACGACGTTTTGATTCTCGACTCCGCCGGGAGAAGCGCTTTCGACGGCGCGTTGGCGGAAGAGCTGAAGGAAGTAGCAAATGCGTTCAAGCCCGACGAAAAGTTTTTGGTTGTGAGCGCTGACTTGGGGCAGGTTGCGGGAAAACAGGCGCAGGAATTTCATTCGACCGTCGGCGTGACCGGCGTTATAGTAACGAAGATGGACGGGAGCGGCAAGGGCGGAGGCGCGCTGAGCAGCCTTGCGGTGACCGGCTCTCGCGTGGCGTTCATAGGCACGGGCGAGAAAATCACTGACATCCAGCCTTTCGACTCCACCCGTTTTGTTGCGGAATTGGTCGGTTTTCCAGACCTCGCATCGCTTTTGGATAAAATGAAGGAGGCGAGCGATGAAGAGTCGGTGCAAAAGGCGATTGCCGAAGGGAAACTGGATTTTGAAAGCTTTCTGGCGCAAATGCGGGCGATGCGCAAGATGGGGCCCATGAAGCAAATAATGCAGATGCTCGGCGTATACGATTTGCCA
>DATDSY010000112.1:0-2089 GCA_035291125.1 Candidatus Norongarragalinales archaeon | reverse complement strand
GCTCGGGTCTTCCACTCCCCCTGCGATTGCGCTCGTGCCTGCAGTGAAAAGCGTGTCGCCGAAGATGGTTTTAGCGATTTGCCTTGTGCCTGAAGGCAGCGGAACTGGGAAGAGCGAGTCGGTCAAAGCGTCCGCAGTCAAAACAAATCCCAAGTGCGTGCAGAAGTCTGTTGCAGTGCAAGAGTTGGTTGCACTCGTAGCTCTGACCAGCTGGCACGCTGCTTGCGTTTGGGCATACGACGTAACGAGGTTTAATGTAGCACGCCAGCTTGGCGCATAGAAGAATCCGATTATTGCGCTTGCTCCTGCGCCTCCCAACTGCGTTCCGCCAATCCAGTTTTTCGCGTGGCGAATGTTTTCCTCGCACGCCACTGGGTCGTCGTAGTAAGGCTTTGCCGTTTCCACGACCCCGCCCGCGTTTGTGACCGCCTCCATTTTGCCTCCGCTCGCGGTCGCGAACGTGTAAAGCGACGACGCCAGTTTCTCGGCGTTTTCCAAGTCCTTCTCGCTCGCGTCTTCGGAGTACTTACCTATTTCGATGTAAGGCGCGCTGAAGCGCATGTCGAAAATGTTGTCGATAACCTCGTTGCCGGTGATGAAAACAGTGTCGTCGATGGGCATCAGCAGGGGTGCGTTGGCGAGCGTTTCTTCGCACGACACGAGCTTTTGAGTGCGGAATTCGATTTGCATTGGCTTCTTGCCCGCAGCGTTTTTGACGGGGTCGAAGTCGCAGAAGCTCCCTCCCGCGGAAACGGGGTTGAGCCTCGCTTCAACCAAATACGCTCCGCAGCCCGTAAACTCTACTTTCGCCTGTTCTGAAACTTTCACGCCTTGGAATTTCGAGTTGCGGCTCATTTCCTGCGCCATGAGCGTCATGTCCTTGTTCAAGTTCGAAGCGAGCTTGGTGTTCGACATCAGCAGGATAAAGCTCATTTGCCAGTGTTTTTCCCCGCCGATGTAAGCGCAAATAGCGTCCACGCCCGCCTTTTCGCTAGTCTGCGCGTCGAAAGCGGTTGAAGAGACGGCCATGAAGTTCTTGACTGCGCTTATGGCTGAAGAGTAAGTGCAGAAGTTGGTTTCGCAGTACGCGTAATCCAGTCCCACGTCAGCTTCGATTGTTGTTTTCTTTTCGGGTGCGCCTACTGCTGGTGGGGGCGTTGGCGCCGGCAGTTTTTTCTCCGGCGGAAACAACAGGATGCCTATTGGGGTGGAGGAATAGAGCGTTTCGCTTCCAGCGGGCGGCGTAAACACCTGCACTTTCAAAACCCGTTCTTTCTCCGCCTTGGTTTTCACTCCCTTTGCGACAATCTTGTAATCGCTTTCGCCCGCGCTTTTAGCTTCGCATTCGAGCAAAACGCTTTGCCCCACTCCGAGAGTCCTTCCGCTTGCAACGCTGTCGCCGCGCTTGCCGCTGTAGTAGAAGCAAGAGATTTGCTGGCCGTCGTTCGGGAACGATATTTGCAATGGCTCGGCAAGATTGTTCGTATACGCGTAATAACGCTTGTGTCCGCTTGCTTTGAAGGAAAACGCTTTTTCTCCGTCAAAGTCGGGCGTTCCTTCGGGCGAAGCGAACGTGCTTGCCGCGGCCGTTCCTGCAGGCCCGGCGAGTCCCGACCCCGTGCCATCGCGAATCCTGTTCCTTTCCTTCAGCTGGTCTTCGATTTTCTTTGCAGTGCACGGCACTGCTTTGGCATCAAGCACTACTTTAGTCTTGAGCTTTTTCTTGTCTTCCTCGTCTTTCTGCAGCAAGTCGAAAACGACGTTTCCTTCGAAAACGTACGGCTTGTCTTCCTTGATGCAGCTGCCGAAGCCCGACGCCGTTTGCTCGATTGCCTCTTCGGGAATGTAAAAAACGAGTTTCGCATTTTCCTGTGCGTCTGCAAACGGCCCTATCACGGCATTATCGCCTTGTTCGGTCGTTTCAGTGAAAAAGCCTTTGCGGAACGCTTTTTTCACGTCGCCGTCGGCGCTTATTTCCGCAACTTCGAATTCCGAAGAGCCGGGGTTGGAAATGAATATCGGTTTTTCGTAGTCCCTGCTTTTAGTTCCGCTCTGGCCCTCCAAAAGCGAGTTGTTGAGCGTTACCGTA
>DATDSY010000111.1:0-9807 GCA_035291125.1 Candidatus Norongarragalinales archaeon | reverse complement strand
TACGCTCCTTACGGTTTTCTGCACGGGCATGTCGAAGCCCAGGCGGGCGTAGTGGTTTACGAACTTGTGGTTGAGCAAAGGCCCGGCTGCAATGCCTAGCGTTGAATTTACGGTGTAACCGAGGAACTTGCGTTTGGGGAGTTTGGAGTCGAGCTCTTTCCGGAAGGAATCGATTTTCTTCCAATCGTCTTCAGCCAAATTGCAGAACGGGCCGGAATCGTAATTCTCGTCGTACGCCTTGTGCCAGTCGTACGAAAAGCCTGCTTTCGCCATCAACGAATTAAGTTCTTCGCCAGAAAGTTCGATTTTCCCACCGAAAGTTTTTCACGGTTATTGCTTTAAACTCTTTCGCGCAATATAGTTTTTCACGGCATTTTCACGAGGTGGTTTGGCTAATGGCTTTCGAAAGGATTTTCATAAAACCATGTTCGGACTCCCGAATGGTGCTAACGAGAGGGGAAAACTTGGAAGGCTTCATCGTCGGTTTGAGGGCTATAGGCATCGACGTTTCAAGAAAAGTGGAAGTAACGCACGGGCACAACGCCGGAAACGAACCTCTGCCTTTGCCCGAAGAAGAGCACGACCTCGTAATAAACCTCTCACACCACAACCCGCTTTGCGGAGCTACGGGCGTAACGCACCACGAGGGCGATATTCTCGACGCTTTGGAAAACGCGTTGTTCCTCAAGAGAAAGGACGTTGAAAACTACATCAAATCGAAAGGATGGCAATGGAATGAAGTTTTCAGGGACGTTTCTTTAGACCACGGAGAGCGCGCGAGAAACCACGGGCGCAAGCTTGAAGGGAATTCTTACTTGTCCGGGCACGTCAACTTGGAAAAAGGGATTGTACAAATAGTCGATGCAAGCACTGACTTGAAGCACTCTGTTGGAAAAACATTCACCGTTCCGGGGCAAGCGTTCAAGCCTGGGGAAAATGAAACGTACTTGAAAGGGCAAAACCCCAAAACGCTAGTCCTACATGCAGTAGGCACCAACCTTCAAGGCAAGCTCACTGAAAAACCGGGCGAAGAGTTTCCTGTGGAAATCGAATTCAACGAAGACGGGACGGCCAAAAATCCTCGCGCTGTTGCTTCAATCGCCTACTGGCTTTTCAACGAGCTGAAGCAACACGAGAGCACCACGGGCTTGCGGATAAAAGTAATTCCAAACGCAAAAGCAAGGCAATTCAAGAAATTGTTTCAAGAAGACGGGTTTTTCGCGAGGCTCAGGGAAAAAATTGCGATGGACGGACTCTACTAAACCGAAAGACTATTCCCTGATTTCTTCCGCCAATTTCTTCAACACGCTCAGTTCCGCCTTCGGCCCCAATACTGTCGAAATGTAGCCGGGGTAAGCGTCGAAAAACGCCCTTCCCGCCGATTCCATGGAACGGAACTCGCGACCCAAGCCGTGCAGCGGATAGAGTTTCACGTGAACGTGGTTCACGCCCATTCCCTCCATCACCATCGCCGTGCGCGCCACGCCAAGCTTCTCGTCCAGGAGCTTTCCGACTTTCTTGCACGCGCTCATCAACCGCGCGTAAACGTCGTCCGGCATTTCAAAGGCATACGAGTCATAGTGTTTTTTCGTCATGACGAGAGTCATGCCTTTGCAGTTGGGATTCAAATCGAGAATTGCGAGAAACTCGCTGTCCTCCCAAACCCTGGCGGAATCGAATTCGCCCGAAGCAATCTTGCAGAAAACGCAATTCACCATTTCACTTCACTCCGGCGCGCAGTTTCGCAAGAAACTCTTTCGTCAGCTTCCTGCACCCGCAGTGTTTCGCGTGCGCCAAATGCCATGCCAGCCGCTGTGCGGCAGTCGCGTTTTTCGGCATCTTGTTTTTTCCATGCCACGCTGCGTTAATAGTCATTTTCCCTCACTTTCAAGCTCGCATCGAATCCATTTTTTGAAGAGCGCCTTCTTTTGCGGCTTTAAGAAAACGCAGCGTGTCCATTAGCTTGCGCTTGTTTTCTTGCACTTGTCTTGAAGAAAGGGCTCTACCTGGAGAAGCAAGGACAAGTTGACTGTCCTTAATCTGCGTCATTACTTGCGTTCTTTTTCTTATTTGCGCTGGCAGTTCCGAACCACGCCAGCCTGCAAAAAACAATGGCGCCAGTGCTGCTCCCAGCGATACACTCGTCAAAAGTGAGGCGCCAGTCAGAAGATTGGTGCTTCCACTCAAACCATCTATGACTATTGCCCTTGCTTGAGGGGCAAGTTCAGGAGGAACATGTCCTCTAACCACCATCTCAAAGTGTTTTTCAAGACCTTGGTGAAGCGAATTAAGAGCGTTATATCGCCTAACGTGCCCATCATAGATTTTTCTATCGGGCTTGGACAAAACTAACTCCGGTTGTTCAAACGGTTTTTTCAAGTCAACACTCTAAAAGTATTGTAAAACAATGCAATAAAAGCTCATCCTTTCACGACGCCCAGCGGAATCATTTTCGCGACGATTTTCGCCAAACCCGCGTCCTCGACGCTCTGAACCACCAAATCAACGTTTTTGTAAGCCCCGCCCGCTTCTTCCGCAAGCAAATGCCTATCCTGCGCCTTGTAAATGATGCCCTTGTCCTGCAATTCTTTTTCCACAGTCCCCTTGAACTCGCGGATTGCAGAATGGCGGCTCATTACCCTTCCCGCGCCGTGGCAAATGGTCCCCCAGCTTTCCGCAGAACCCGGAAGTCCGCACATGAGATACGAAGAGGTGTTCATGCTTCCGGGAATCATTGCCGGTTGACCCACGTGCCTATAGTCTGA
Organism: Candidatus Norongarragalinales archaeon; assembly: GCA_035291125.1. Classification (GTDB taxonomy): domain Archaea; phylum Micrarchaeota; class Micrarchaeia; order Norongarragalinales; family Norongarragalinaceae; genus UBA10210. The sequence continues at coordinate 7,042 of DATDSY010000111.1, read as the reverse complement.
AGGCATGTCCGGATGCCCCTTCCAAAATGCGCGCGTCGCGCCCTTGCGGTGCACGCAAACTTCGCGTTCCACTCCGTCAACCTTGTGCTTTTCGAACTTCGCGATGTTATGGCAAACGTCGTAAACAACGTCCAGCCCGAGTGACTCCCAATCTTGCTTGAACACTTGCTCGAAACTCTCGCGAGCCCAGTGCGTCAAAACTTGCCTGTTGCAGAAAGCGTAATTAATCGCACAGCGCATTGCTCCGAGATAGTCCTGCGCTTCCTTAGACTTTATGTATGAAGAGGAAAGCTCGCGGTCGACAAGTTTAATCCCGTCGCGCGCCGCAGCGTTGAGCATCACTTGCAGGTAATCGCTGCACACTTGGTGGCAGAACCCGCGCGAGCCGCAGTGCGTCATTACCGTTATTTGCCCCTCAAAAATTCCAAACGCCTTGGCCATTTCCTCGGCGCCCGGAAAAATCCGCTCGACTTTTTGCACTTCAAAAAAGTGGTTGCCGCTTCCCAGCGTTCCGAATTGCGGCGCGCCGCGCTTGCGCGCTTCAGGAGAAACCTTGGAATAATCGGCTCCTTTCATCGACCCGCCTTCTTCAGTATGCAAAGCGTCTTTCTTGACGCCGTAGCCTTTTTCGATGACGTAAGGAGAGCCGATTGTAACAGCATCCTCCAATTCTTTCCCGTCCATCCTCAAACGCCCTTTCGACCCTACGCCCGAAGGAATGTTTTTGAAGGAAGTGTCGATGAGCTCGCGAAGCTTGGGCTTCACGTCTTTTTCAGTCAGATTAGTGCGAATCAAGCGCACTCCACAGTTGATGTCCTAGTCCGCTAAGCGCAAGCGCCGTCACGTATAACCTACACCACCTGGAGAAATTACGCCCGATTCCAAATCAAATGCTGCTACTCCGCCGATTGGGAATCCATATCCTTCATGACCGTCACTCATCACGATGGAATACTTCAAGATTCCCGGAAGCGTAGCAACGTTCTGCGCTTGCCACAAAGTCCTATCTTTCTGCAGCAAAGGCAGCATTTCCTCACGTGCATACACGCGTATTGGAACATTCATGTCTCCAGACGGTGGTGATTCGTACACGGCGTTGCGTATTTTACGCAATTCCATTTAACCACCAATAAAATAATAGCAGCAACAGAGTTTTTAATACCTAAGAGTGCCGAGCGTACTGTCAAGTTTCTTCATGTCGTCTTCTTTTAGACTAAGGCAAAAATACGAAGAGCCGTAAGAGTTTGTCCAAGGACCAAAAACCTTACCATTTATGCCAAAAAGTTTTTTTAATAGATCTAATAAACGAGTTAGATTTCTTTTGTGCATTGAACAAATTCGTATTTGATGGTGGCTTCTGCGTAGTTTTGCCTTGCTTAGAACGAAATTGGCTAACATGCTCTTCTCTTCCGGAATAGTCCAAATTAATACCTCATAGGACTCGAGTGCCTCATTCAGTTTTTCTTTTTTTCTCGGATGCAAAAAGCCAATTTTATTGTTATACTTTAGAAGGTCATCTTTACCACAGATTCGGAGGGTATAGATGTTTCGGTTATTGCGTTTTGAGACTTTAGAATTAATACCAAATTCATTTCTGAGAATTTTCTGTATCCAGATGATACCTGCTTTGTTAATGGAGTCAAGACCGATCTTTCTATCCTTTGCTTTCGTAACTGCTACCCAGCCGTCACAATCAAAATATGCTCTCAACCAAAAAGGCAATTGGCGCTTAGGTATTTTGGGAGGATTCCAATGATCAGAATAGAATGAATATTCTTTGGTCAATTCAAGAAAAATTTTCTTATTTGATATCCTGCATCGTCCTTCATTAGTTATTATTGGCTTTATTCCAAAAACTCTTTCGAATTTGGTTTGAAAGTCAATGAGCAAAACTGGTTCGGTATTTCGTAATCCTATCTGATAGTATTTGTGCTTTTGCGATACTGGATTTTTTATTACATATCCATCTGCACAAAGATATGCATGAATAGCTGCCATTTCTGAATTAAAACGCATTAAGTAAACAAATAAATGGTCTTCTTATACCTAATGTTTATCTGGCAATAAACTTCTGGTTGATTGGAGATTTACGAGCTAATTGCCATATGATTGTCCTTAAAAACTGGTTTAACGAAAGGAGATACAGGTAATTCTAAATGGCTGAAGGCAAAAACGGAAAGTGGAGTTTTACTTACACCACCAACGCGGGCGTGGGGAAAATCGAGGTTGGCGAAGACGATTTGAACGCGTTCGGAAGGAAAATCGGCCGCAACATGATTTCCGCAGTCCGCGACGTGGCGAAAGCCTCGCTCGGAAAAGTGGAAGTGGAATTCGAGTATTACGACTTGATGGGAAACAAGGAAGTAGTGAAAATTTTGATGAACGAAAACGAGTTCCGCGCGCTCAAGAAAACGCTCGGCAAGTGACGCGGCAGAATCTGGCTGAAAGCTTAAACCCAAGCATTATTAATTCTCAAACCTTTTTTGCTTACCGAACGGCTTTAGCGGTATTAAGGTGCAACGCTAACATGAAATTGCATTGGACTGTTTTTGCATTCATCACAATCGCGTTGTTTCTGTCGCCTGGCGCTTACGCTATTACCACAATCTACGCGCCTGCCGTCGATACGAACGGCAACGGCGTCTTGACTTCCCTGGAAGCTAGCTCAAATCAAGGCGACGGCGACGTTTTCATCGACATCAGGCCTTACGTTTCCGTCGACACTCAGCAAAGCGCGAGAACGGCGGTCGAAATTGCCGCGCAGGAAGCAGGAGTGAACGCGAATGCGTACGACGTTCTGTTCAAAATCCACGCTAAAACGCAGATTGTCGACGGCCCGTCAGGTGGCGCGGGGCTCACGCTCTTGGCGTACAGCGAATTCACAAAGCGAAAGCCGCGAAACGACTTGGCGCTCACCGGAAGCATAGAGCGCGACGGCAGCATCGGGGGAGTTGGCGGGGTTTACGAAAAAGCGCTTTCACTCAAAAACACGCAAGTAAAGCTTTTCCTCATTCCTAAAGGCCAAAGCAAAAACCAGGGAAAGAACGTGGTTTTGGAAGCGGAGAAAATCGGGGTGCAGGTTGTCGAAGTCCAAAATTTCAAGGACGTCGTGAAATACGCTTACACACAGGAAGGGTCGAAAGTTGAAGCCCAGGTTTTCCAGGAACAGCCGCTAGTGCTGGATAAAGTAACTCCTTCGGCGCAGTTGGAGCCGCTCAAGCAGATTGCTTTGAACGAAATCTCGTCGCTGGAAAAAATGCTCGGCAGCTTGCCTGAAAACGAGGACAGCCAAATCCTGCGCGAGAGCGTAAACAAAAGCATTTCAGAAGCGAAATACCTCGCAGGGCAAGGATATTATTATTCCGCGGCCAACCTCGTGTTCGTGGCGAAAATCAGCGTAGAATCGGTAAGGATGAAGAACGAGGGCGGCACCGACTTCATGAAGAAAGTCCAGCAGCTCGAAAACACCGCTAAGCAAATCAATTTCACTGGCCTCACGATTGAAAACGCCGAGTGGAGCGTCGGAGCAAAACTGCGTTACTACTGGGCTTTGAACAAAATCAAGGGAATAAAGAAAAACATCGGCTCTGACAACTCGGCCGACTTGCACGGGGAATACGTAGCCGCCGAAAACTGGATTTCGGCCGCCAAAAGCATGGATGCGATAGCGCGCGCTGCCGGCGGTAACACGCCCGCAAACGAGCAGTCGCTTCTGGAAGTTTCGCAAGAGCTTATCGACGCCTTGAACGAAAGCCAGGCGTTCGTTCTTGATTCGGAAATCGAACAGCATTACGCAGGCGCATTGTCGGCGTTCGAAAAAGGCGATTATGCTACGGCGTTTTTCGACGGGCTTTTTGCAAAGGCGATCGCAGAGTCTATGGAAAAAATCTCTTCTCAAACCGGAAGCGACTTCCGCACTGGCCTGCGCACGGCTGAAAGCATCGCGGATTACAACGAATCATTGTGGGCGCAGTATTACTTCATCCACTCTCTCTACAACGAACGGCAGGCGAATCGCACCAACGAATTCATTTACTTGAGCAACGCCGTAAAACTCCAGTACTTGAGCGGATTGCTGAAGGAAAACATTCCCATGATGAAACGTGCGTTAGCCAACCAGACTGCAGAACTCGTTTCTGTTCCAAACCAGCAAAACTCGGGTGAAATAAAAATAAAAACTACGGTGGCTGCGCAGGGAAACAACTGGGACTTTCTTTTGCTTGGAGCAGCCGCGTTGATCGGTCTGTTCATCGTCGGCCTGTCCGTACGCGCGATTGCGGCAAGGAAAACGCTTGACTCGGCTGAAGGGCTTTCCACAGTGCAAAAAATCGAAAAGCTCGACGCCCTGCTTATGCATGGAAAAATAAGCGAGAGGACTTGGGAAATCCTGCACGAGCGTTACTTCAGGCAACTGCGCGGCGGGAAAGCAACGGCAAGCAAAACCGCGAAAGCTAAAGTCAGGAAACGCTAACCCTGCAAAACTTCGCCGACGGTGTACAGCGAACCGCAAACCAACACCGCCTTTTTTTCAGCAAGGGCTTTTTCCATCGCTATTCCCAAAGCGCCTTTCACGCTCTTTTCCGCAAAAGCGTTGGCCCCCAGCCTACAAAATTCTCTGGAAAGAATTTCCGCATTCAAACTCCTTTCCCCAGCGGGTTGAGCGGCAATCACTAGCGAAGGCTTTAGCCTGCACAGCGTGCGCGCCATCGCCGGCCAATCCTTGTCGTTCATTATCCCGACGACCAAAACCGGTTTCGCGCCGAATATTTTCGGGAAAGATTTTGCTAACGCATTTACCCCGGCGGGATTGTGCGCGCCGTCCAAAACCACCAGCGGCTTTCTGCAAAAAACCTGCAGCCGCCCGGGCCACTTTGCGTTCGCCAGCCCCTTCGCAACAGCCTTGTCCCGCACGCCCATCTCACGCGCCAGCTCAATCGCAACAGCCGCGTTTTCCGCCTGGTGGAAGCCTAGCAGGCTGGTGCAGAATGCTTTGCCGGCATAGCGGAATGCAGTGCCCGTTTTAGTGCAAGTTATTCCCGCAGGCTTTTTCGCCATCACAAGCCGCGCTTTTTGGTTTTCGCACTCGCGTTTTATCTCGCCCAGCGCAACTCCCGAATTGCTCGTCACAACGCAAGCTCCTCGCTTGATTATCTTGCTTTTCTCCCAAGCGATTTTCTTGACGCTCTCGCCCAAACGGTCGGTGTGCTCGAGTGAAATCGGCATTATCGCAGCAAAGCGCGCGTCCACGACGTTCGTCGCATCCAGCCTCCCACCCAAACCAACTTCCCAAACCACCCAATCAGGATTGCGTTTGGAAAACCAAAGCAAAGCCATTGCCGTCAACGCTTCGAACTGGCTCGCGCGCGTTTCAATCACAGCAGGCTTTATTTTTTCAGCCAGCCTAGCGAATTCCTTTTGCGAAACCAACGCTCCGTCAAGCAAAAACCTCTCGCGCCAGTCGCACAAGTGCGGCGAAGTGTAAACACCAACGCTTTCCCCCTGCGCGCGCAAGATGGAATAAAGCATTGCACACACGCTTCCCTTGCCGTTTGAACCCGTAACGTGCACGAAACGCAAGCGCGAAAAATCGATGCCGGCTTTTTTCAATAGAAGGCGCATTCTCGCCAAAGTCCACTTTTCCGGGGTTTTCAAGCCCTCGAGAAACGAAACCGCTTGAGAATAGGAAAAAGCCATAGCAACGTTTATTATGCAATGCCAATTTATTATTTCTCTTGAACTGAGAGGTGGGTTTTTTGGAACGCCTAGAGTCTGCCACCGAATTTACCGCCGAAGAGCTTAAGCTCATCGAGCCTTTTTTCACCAACACGGACAAAAGCATTTTCGCGCTCAAAAACCTGCCCGAAGTAGTCAAAGGCGCACTCTTTTCCCGCTATTCGCGAACAGACAAAAGCCTCCGCAGGGTGCTTCTCGACGAATTCATCCTAAAGCCTGAAATGGGCTTCAAGGAAATCGTGGGATTCCAGGTTTCCAGCGGCATGGAGCAAAACGTTGCAGTGCAGAAGGCAGAAGAGTTTTACGACCGCGTTCTCGTTGGGTTCGGCGACGACAGCGTCGCGGAATTGGGAGGGGCGCACGTTGCGTGCGAAAACGTTTCCAACATCGCATCTAAAGTTCTGGAAGACCCGCGCATAGGCATGAGCCCGCTCGAAAAAAGCACGCGCTACGTCTGGTTCGACAAGAAAAACAAGAAAGGAGAGTATTCGTACTACCGCGAGCCGGACATAATGGCGTCGAAATACGCCGGCGAGTACGTTGAAACGTGCGATTTTCTCTTCGACACTTACGCTTCTCTCGTAGAGCCAATGACTTCGTTCGTAAAAGAACGCTTTCCGCGCGAGGAAGGGGTAAGCGACCGCGCGTACGCGGCAGCAGTCAAGGCAAAAGCATGCGACTCGCTGCGGGGGCTTTTGCCCGCTTCGACGCTCACCAACCTCGGGCTTTTTGGCAACGGCCGTTCTTTCGAATACCTGCTTTTGAAAATGTTCGCGAGCGACTTGCGCGAAATGCGCGACCTCGCAGGAGAAATGCAAGCCGAACTCTCTAAAGTCATTCCGTCGTTCGTAAAGAGAAGCAACGACGAGTACGGAAAAGCCACGCAATCGTATTTGCGCGAAACTCGCTCGGCGGTTGAAAAAACCGCCGGTGAAGTTCTGGGCGAAGAGCCTGCGCAGGCTAAGGAAGTCACGCTCGTGGATTACGATGAAGACGCTTTGGACAAAGTCGTTTCCGCGATGTTCTATTCCAGCTCTGCAATGCCACTCTCACAAATAAAGTAAAAAGTCAAGGCGCTGGGTGAAGATGCGAAAAAGAAAGTTTTCGCAGAGTACGTGCAGAGAAGGCAAAACAGGAGGCAAAAGCCCGGCCGCGCGTTAGAACACGCGTTCTACACATTCGACATCCTTTCCAATTACGGAGGTTACAGGGATTTGCAGAGGCACCGCATGCTTTCGCAAGAACGCCAGCTTTTGACCACGCAATTCGGATACGACGTTCCAAACGAAATAATCGAGCTCGGCGTTTT
>DATDSY010000110.1:0-5447 GCA_035291125.1 Candidatus Norongarragalinales archaeon | reverse complement strand
AAGTACAAGTGGTTTTTGGTTTTCTTCCCCATTTTCCTAGGGGTCCAGCTTTACCAAGCTTCCTTCTTCAGGTGGGACGCGGCAGTTTACGAGCTGGAAGGCAAGTGGTTTTGCGGGGAAAAGCTTTACTTCGAATTCTTGAGAGCGCCGCTGGCAGGCGCGATGCATTGCGCAGTCGGAGCAGGGCAATACGCGCCTGCGCTCACGGTAATCCTAGCCAGCGCCCTGTACTTGATTGCGCTCATCCTTATCTTCAAAAAAGAGCCGGAGCGTAACAACCAACTCGTATTCGCAGCTTTTTCCTTGTTGTTTCCGACAATACTGTGGAACAGCAATTTCGGAAGCGACTTGTTCGCCCTCGCGTTCCTCCTGATCGCGCTTTCAATCCGAACCGAAGCCAAAGGGCTCGCCTTCGGCTTGGCCACGCTTTCAAGGTACAACTTCATTTTTTACGCGCCGGTGTTCCTGCTGCAGCTCAAGCCAAGGCAATGGCCAGCGTTTTTCTTAGGCATTTTAGCAACCTGGACGCCGTGGCTTCTTTTCAACTACGCCCAGACGGGAAACCCACTCTTCAGCGTTGAAGACTTCGTTTACCTGAACTTCGTCCAAAAAGGCATCGCCGCACCGCTGGGCATCGACCACGCCATCCTAATACTTTTCTTTTTAGCATCGGTGTTTGTTGCAACCGGCTTGGACATCAAAAACTTGAAGAACGCCCTGTTTCAAGTCGGGCTGTTGGGAATCCTGCAGTTTTTAGTTTCGGGAGTGAAGGAAACCAGGTTTTTGAACATCCTGGTCCCGGCTCAAGCTTCGTTCTTGGCGAAAAAAACAAGCAAGCCCGCACAAGCGAATTTCGCCAAAGCACTCTTGGCGTTGCTGGCGATATCCGCGCTGCTGGCACCGTTGTTTTACTACAATCCAAGCAACCAAAAGCAATACGCCATTCCCGACGATGTTAAGCTGAAAGAATGCAGGGTCATGAGCGACCACTGGCTCCGGTTTTATGAAAAAGGGATAATTGCCGAGCCTCTGCCGAGGGAAGACGATTTTGATTATTTCCTGAAATCAGGCGTCAACCTTGTGGTTTACGACCAAAAGGTTGGTTTGCAAGAAAGCCCGGATTATGAAATAATAAAGGGAGACGGGTATTCGTTTTTCAAGCCCCGAGCCTGCGAGCCGCAGCCGCAGAATTACACTTTGAAAGTCTGGCGCGGAGACTGGCGGATAACGCAATAAAACGGGTCGCAAAAACTACCAGTAGAACGGGCCTTGGACCATCAGATACTCCTTGTTTATGGTGGAAACGTCGTAGTCGTCGTAAACCCCCACGAACTTTTCGCGGAAGCCGTCGATGATTTTCTTCAGGCGCTCACCGTTTTCCAAATGCAATTCCACCGCCAAATCGTACCTTCCCACCATCTCCAAGGCGAACAGGCACGCGTTCGTCGAGTCGAAATACGCCAGCACTTCCCGCGTTTTCTCGGGATTCTTCATGGAAATGTTCACCTGAAAGAATTCCAGCCCCAGCTTTTCGAAGTTCGGGGCGGTTACGTAAGCAAGGATTATCCCGTCCTTCTCCAGTTTTTTCATCCTATACCGTACCACTTTAGGGTCCAACCCCGTTTTTTGCGCTATTTCCACTATCGCAAGCCGCGCGTTGTTGGTTACCGCCTGCAGGATTTTCCTGTCGCTCTCATCGACAGCGTAGTTTTCCAGCCCTACGGGATAATGCCAATCCCTTTTTTCGCTTCCCGCATGCAGGAAACGCTGGTTCAAACGGTGGGTGGAAAGGAAAATCGTCGTGTCTTTGATTTGAATGTATTCCCCGAATTTCTTCATGAACGGGTAGAAGAAGTCGATAATATCCCTGGCGTTCCGAACGGCGAGTAGGATTATGCAGTCATAATAGCCTTCCAAACTTCCCAAATACGCTATGCGCGGTTTTGCCCGCACGTATTCGAACAATTCCGCTTCCTTCCGCGGAGTTATGTTCTTGAATTTCAGGTAGAATTTGTAGTAATACCAGCCGAGCTTTGACGTGTTGAAAACAGTATAGAATCCCTTGACGTAATTTTCTTTCAAAAGCCGGTTCAGCCGGAAATTGACCGTTTCCTTGCTTTTCCTCAACTTGCGGGCAAGCCTCGAAGCCGGCGCCCTCGCATCCAAGTCAAGCTCGTACAACAACCTGCGGTCGAATCCGTCCAGTCCAGCCATTATTGAATAAAGAGGCATTTAATTAATATATTTTCGTATTTCGAGCAATTTTCTCTCATAAAAATTGATATTAGCGAATGTGCTAGAATTGTCCTATGAATTCGGACGTTAGGCTTAAACAGGGGAAGGAAACGCCTATCGCATTTACGGTGCCGGAGGAGACAAACACGATTGCTGCCGACAAGGAAAGTATGGAATCGGAAGTTTACCGCACGACGCCGATAAAAGTTTACCTCATAGCCAGGATTTCGGATGACGCGCGCGAGTGGAACGGCAAAATATGCAGCCTGCTCAAGCCACCCATAGACATTTTTCTCCCCCAAAACCACAATCCGCTGAACATGCACCACGAAAAGATTCCGTTGAAAGTCTACCTTACCGACGTTGGGGCCATAGATGAAGCCCACATCGGGCTTGTGCTTCCAGAATTCGGCTCGGACTGCTCTTTCGAAGTCGGGTATTTCGCGCGCTCGGAAAAACCAGTGATTGCGTTCGTGGACGGGCAGACGGAGTGGCTCAGGAACTGGATGGTCAAGGGCGGGGTGGACGTTGTCGTAACAACCAACCGCCAGACTTATTCCACCATAGTCAACGACCACATTCTCAGGCACAAGCGCGTGCTGCTCGCGGAAACTGCAGGGGAATTGAACGAGATTATCAGGAGGGTATTCGAGGATGCGTATATTTCAAAAACTTTCAGGAAATAGCAAACAGCACGCGTTTAGGAATACGCGAAAAAGAAGCTAAAAAAAGAAAAGATTAAGCGGGCTGCAAGTGCTTGGCGTTCATCTTGCGCTCTTTGCCCTTCGCAGTCCTGATTTTAACGAAAGAATTGTCAACGACTTCCGTAACATCCACAATTTGACCTTCCCTTCTTCCAGCCATAATCTTAGCCTTGACGCCTTTCTGAAACACTCTAGTCAAACAAACCACCTTTCCCGCAAAAGCAGAATACAATCTTATTAACGCTCCTTTATTACTCTTATTTTGCATTAGGGTTGAAGGAAAAAATGATTCTAGCCGTCCTCTTTCTCGCCGTTTCGATGGTATTCGGCTATGCGGTCGTCAAAAAAATCGGCTTCGCCCGCTCGCGCGAAGAGGAAGTGTTTTTTGCTATAGCGCTCGGACTGCCTTTGGCGTCGGTAGTGGCTTACGCCAGCTTTTTCGTTTTCGGAAATCTGGCGCATTTAGCCGCTCTGGCGGCCCTGCCTCTTTTTTCCTTCCTCATGCTCCGCCTGAACTGGAGATTGAAACCAGGCTGGGACACGGGATTTTGGCTGAGGCTGGCGCCCGTGATAATTTTGATTACAATCTTGTTTTCCGCCGGCGCGGTTCACGTTAACGCCCAAGGCAATTACGAAGTGAGCGGGTTGTTCTGGCAAGACACGTACTACCACGTGAGCATCGAAAAATACTTTGCCTACAACAATTTGGTCCCGCCCCAAGACCCTCAATATGCAGGGGTTCCGTTGAACTATCCATTTTTGATAGACTTATATTCGGGAGTGCTCGAAAGGCTGGGAATGCCGTTCACGCTCGCATTCTCCCTTCCCGCGCTATTGATGGTGATAGCTTTTTTCGCCTGCGTTTATTTCCTTGCGTTCAGGCTGAGTTCAAGCAAAAACTCGGCAATCATTGCCGTCCTGTTCCTGCTGTTCTCCGGAAGCATGGCTTACGGCATGATGTTTGAAGACTTGCAAAAACACTCAAGCATAGCCGATTGGCTGAAAAATCCTGACAGTGACTACGCAGTGTTGATAGAACACCCGGGGGTTGGAAACGTAATACAGTTTTTCAAATCACACTTGGCCCGCCAGCGTTCAAGCAACTTCGGGTATACGGTTGCAGTAGTCGTGTTCATACTGCTTTTCGAGATAGCAAAGCAGTTCGAAACTCGGGTTGGAAAAGCTTTTGAAAAACGAAAATTGGATTCAAAGCTTTTTTTTGCTGGCGGGATGCTCACAGGCTTGCTGCCTTTGATGCGCGAAGCAGCTTTCATTGCAGCCGTGCTTGCCGCAGGAACGCTATTTTTGATTTACAGGCACAAGAAATGGATTTGGTTTTTCGCTCCTGCCCTTCTGTTGGGCGTAGTGCAACTTGTGTCGTGGATAGGGCCGGCTACTTCAAACAATTACGTTGCGCTGGAAATAGGCTGGAGGGCCATGTCGCAAAATCCTTTGAACATTGCATGGTTTTGGATTGAAAACATGGGGCTTCCGCTGGTATTAGCAATCGCGGGCTTCATCCTTTCGCCTAGGCAAGTGCGCAAATACTACCTCGCGTTCATACCGCTTTTCCTTGCGTTTACACTCTTTCGTTTTTCGCCGGATTACATGAACAACATGAAGCTGGTCAACCTCTGGCAAATACCGACTTTCGCTTTAGGCGCGATCGCGCTTTCACGCCTCTACGAATTCCGTTTTCCTGCAGGAAAGGGCAAAAAGAAGCAGGAACGAAAAATGCTTAACTTGCTTCCGCCCGCGGCAGCGCTAATATTGCTTATAGCGGCGATATTGCCAGGCGCACTTTCAATCCAGAAAGACGCTTGGAACCAAATTTCCCTTTACGGGCAAGCCGACGTGGAATTCGCCAAAGACGCTAATGCAATCCTTCCTTTGGACGCAGTAGTGCTTGCTTTTGACGGCCCGCACGCATTCGATTTGATTGGAAGGGTGCGCATGCTGGGCTTTCCCGCGGTAGGCTGGGTCAAAGGGAGGAGCGATTGGTACGAGCGAGCAACATATCAATACGATTTTTACTCCGGAAAAAGGATGGAGGAAGTAATACGGAAATACGGGCTAACGCACGTTTCGCTTATTCCCAACAACGAACGGCGTTTTAAAGAGTTGAACGAAACCGCAATACGCACTTCGCCCCTCCTCAGGCAGCTATACCAAAAAACAATAAACGGTTTCGACTATGAAATTTACGAAGTGAGGAAAGACAAGCTGGGTTGAAAAAAAATGTACAAGAAAAACAAGGTTTGCATAGTCGTGCCTGCGCACAACGAAGAGGAATTCGTTGGCGCTGTAATAAAAACGGTTCCTGCTTACGCAGACTGGGTCGTCGTGGTGGACGACGCCAGCACCGACGCTACGCTGAATGAAGCGAAGAAAGCTGCCGGAAAATTGTTGAACAAACGCATTTTCTTAATCCGCCACGAGAAAAACCAAGGCGTGGGAGGCGCAATAATCTCAGGGCACAAGAAGGCGTTGGAGCTGGGCGCCGATTTT